>JBBRUE010000338.1:0-7257 GCA_038248085.1 Myxococcales bacterium
AGATGGTCGACTTCAAGGCGCGCGTGGTGCAGCCCGACGGGACGCAGCGGGTGTTCGACGGGAGCCACTTGCTCTCGGACAGCGGGGGCAAAGACGAGAAGGACGTCAACGCGAAGTTCTTCCGCTTCCCCGACGTGCGGCTCGGCAGCGTCCTCGAGTATGGCTGGGTGGTCGAGGCTCCGGGGCTGTGGAGCGCCGATGACCAGGACACGCTCGGCGTCTTCCCCGTGCGCGAGTACGAGTTCGAGCTGACCGCCGCCAAGCCCCTCGTGCTCGAGACCATCGAGTTCAACGGGGGCTCGCCGATCGCGGTGCACTCGCTGGCCGACGGACGACACCAGCTGCTCTTCGGGCTCACGGAGCTCCCGCGGCGCCGCAAGGCCGACTACGGACCCCACTGGACCTTCACCGAGCCGCGCTGGGCCTGGCGCGCGGTGGCCTACAAGACGCGCGCGTACACCGTCGACTGGCTGCGCGACTGGAAGGACGTCGTGCAGCGGCAGGGCCAGGCCTTCTTCATCGACCGCGACTTCGAGAAGGGCCTCGACGAGCGCGCCGACGTGAGCGGCTGCGCCGAGCTGACCTGCAAGGCGACGCGGGCCGTGGCGCTGCTCGTCACGCGCACCACGACCCGCGACGTGAAGTGGAACCGGCAGGAGAAGCTCACCTCGACGCTGGCCAGCGGCAAGGCGAGCGGCGTCGAGCGCGCGTTGCTCCTCAAGTACCTGCTCGAGCGCGAAGGGGCCGAGGTGTGGCTGGCCTACGGCACCGGCAAACTCTCGCAGCAGACCTCGCCGACCTTCCCCCGCTTCGAGCAGTTCGATCAGCTCTTCGTGCACCTCCCGGTGCAGCCGGGGCTCGCCCAGGCCGTCACCATCGACCCCACGTGCGACTTCTGCGCGGTGGGCCAGCTCCCGGAACAGTTCCAGGGGACGTCGGCGTTCGTCTTCAAGTCGAAGCGCGAGGTCAGCCAGGTCGACACCGAGGGTCGCTGGTTGTTGCTCAACCAGGACGACGCGCCCGGCCAGCGCTTCGTGGTGACGCACGCCGCGCGCCTCGAGGCCGATGGCACGGTGAGCGACGCGTGCGCGGTGAAGACGACAGGCACCTGGGCCCTCGACCGGCTCGAGGTGAAACGAAACAAGAAGGCCCGGGCGCTGGTGGACTCCGAGGAGGAGCAGTTTCGCCGGGTGAGCCCGGTGGCGCGCGTCACCCGGGCGACCTGGAGTGATTGCAGCCCATCAGGCTGCGGGTGGAGCTCGCAGATCGAGTTTCCCGGGGAAGCGACGGCCGAGGGCGAGCGCTGGCTCGTCCCGACGACCTTCCTCCGCCCCCTGTGGGAGGACGTCTTCGAAGCGCCTGACCGGGAGCTCGACCTGCACTTCCCCCGGGTGGAGCAGTCGGACGAAGTGCTGGAGCTCACCGTGCCCGACACCCTCGAGCTGGTGGACGTACCGAAGCCGGTGTCAGTGAAGCTCGACGCGCTCACCGTAGCGGTGACGGTCGAGAAGACGGCGCACGGGGCGCGGCTCCACCGCTCGCTCAAGCGGGGGGTCGGGGTGGTCAGCCGCTTCGACTACGACGCGCTGCGGGCCGCGATCGAGGCCTTCCGGAGCGGGCGGCGCCAGGTGCTGGTCTTCGCGCCCCGGCGGGCGGCCGCGGCTCAGTAGACGAAGGGGATGATCTTGTACTTCACCCGCTGCTCGTACTCGGTCCACAGCGGGCCGTATTTCTTCTCGCAGCGCAGGTCGTCGAAGTGCTGCCGGGGGAAGAGCAGGGCCACGTAGTACAGCGGGTAGAGCCAGGGCTCCCACGAGCCGGGGTAGCCGAGCGCGAGGGTGATGCCCGCCGCCATCAGCAGCTCGCCCAGGTAGTTGATGTGGCGCGAGAGGCCCCAGAAGCCGCTCACCAGCACCCGGCCCTCGAGCGCCACCGGGGTCATGCCGAGGAACTTGTGCTTCGGGTCGCGCTTGAAGTGGAACTTCTGCAGGTTCGCCCCGCGCGCGAAGGCCCAGCCGGTGAAGAACAGCACGACGCAGCTCACCAGCGCGAGCGCCGGGGTGTGCGGGTTGGGCTTCTCTGCCTGGGTCCACAGGCCGACCGCGTAGAAGAACGGGTAGAAGGTGAGGCAGCCCCAGCCGAGCTTGAAGCCGACCTTCTCCGCCATGAAGTCGTAGGTGTAGAGGTGGACCTCTTCGAAGTTCAGGTACTCGACGAGGAAGAAGCTGAAGAGCCCGAGCGAGACGAAGACGCCGGGTGAGGGATCGTCCCGGTGGGCCAGCCAATGTGCGCCAGCGAAGGAGTACAGGTTGAGCGCGAGCATGGTGGCGCCGATCAGGTACAGCCACATCTTCGCGTCGACCCGGCCCTTCAAGAACTGCGGGTTGTCGAGGCGGCCCAGGTAGAAGTCGGAGAACAAGTTGCTGCCCGGCGTCCGCGGCGCGGTGAAGACGATGGCCACGCTGAAGACGAGGCCCAGGCCGCAGGCGCTGGCGGCCATCTCCCAGCGGTGCACGTAGAACGCGTCCCACGCGAGCACCCCGAACCAGCACAGGGCAAACCAGATCGCGATCGAGAGAGCGAAGACCCGCAGGCCGTTGAGGTAGTAGCGCAGCGGCTTGTTGGTCTTCGGATCGATGACGTACCCGTCGACCCAGCGCCCGGGCACGACGAGGTGGAGCGCGAAGACGACGGCATAGATGACGAGGACGTAGAGGAGGCCGAACACGGGCCCCGCCTAACGCACCTACCCCTCGAGACGGAACCGCCAAATACCTTCCCAGTGAGCGGGGCGGTGGAGTAGCGCCGCCGCATGGCCGTCCGCCTCCCCATCTTCACCACCGCCACCCGGGGCACCGAGCCCTTCCTCGCGAAGGAGCTCGAGACCTTCGGCTGCAAGCGCATCCGCCAGGATCGCGGGGGCGTGCGCTTCATGGCCGCGCTCGACGAGATCCTCACCGTCTGCCTGCACTCGCGCATCGCGATGCGGGTGCTCTACCCGCTGGGGGAATACGAGGTCGTCGGCGCCGAGGGGCTCTACGAGGCCTCGCTGCAGGTGCCGTGGGAAGACTGGCTCTCGACGAAGACCACCTTCGCGGTCGAGGCCACGCTCAAGGACTCCGAGCACACCCACACCGGCTTCGTGGCGTTGAAGATCAAGGACGCGATCGTCGATCGGCTCCGCACCAAGCTGGGCGCGCGGCCCGACGTCGACAGCCACGACCCCACGGTGCGGGTGGTGGCGCACATCGCGAAGACCAAGCTCACGCTCTCGCTCGACCTCTGCGGCGAGCCGCTCTTCAAGCGCGGCTACCGCATCGAGACCACCGTCGCCCCGATGAAGGAGACCCTCGCGGCCGCGCTGCTGATGGCCGCCGACTACAAGGGCGAGGAGCCGCTGGCCGACCCGATGTGTGGCTCGGGCACGCTGGTGATCGAAGCGGCGTGGATGGCGCAGCGCCGCGCGCCGGGGCTCAAGCGGCACTTCGCGCTCGAGAACTGGCCGGAGTTCGCGGCGAAGGCCAAGCCCCTGCTCGACGATCTCCGCCGCGCGGCCGTCGCGCAGCAGCGCACCGTGCCCTTCCAGTTCGTCGCCCGCGACTACGACGCCGACGCGCTGGCCGCGGTGAAGCGCAACGTGGTGGCCGCAGGGCTCTCGACCGTGGTGCGCATCGAGGAGGCCGACGTGCTCAAGGCCGAGCCGCCGGAAGGCCCCCCGGGGCTCTTGATCACCAACCCGCCCTACGGCGAGCGCATCGGGGAAGGCGGCCAGAAGGGCATGAAGAGCTTCTTCCACGCCCTCGGCAAGTCGCTGTGGAAGTGGGAAGGCTGGCGCATCGCCATTCTCGCGGGCAACCCGGCCTTCGAGAGCGCACTCGGGCGTACACCCCGCAAGCGCACGGAGCTGTGGAACGGGCCCATCGAGTGCGAGCTGCTCCAGTATGCACCGGTGTACCGCCCGGTGGTGCGGCAGGGCTAACCTGCGAGCGCGACGATGAGCGTGGTCAGCCACTCAGGCGAGAACGAGGAGTCCAAGACGGCCGAAGTCGCCGTCGAAGGGCTCGATCCGCTCGTCGGGCAGACCATCGACGGCCGCTTCCGGGTGGTCGACGTCATCGGCAAGGGCGCGATGGGCAAGGTGTACCGGGCGGTGCAGTTGCCGCTCAACCGCGCGGTGGCGCTCAAGGTGCTCGACTCGCGCTACGGCGCCGGGAAGGACGAGAGCTTCAAGCAGCGCTTCCTGGTCGAGGCCGCGCTCACCTCGAAGCTGAACCACCCCAACACGGTGCGCGTCGTCGACTACGGCAGCACCAAGGACGGGCTGTTCTTCCTCGCCATGGAGTACCTCGACGGCGAGACGCTCGAGAAGCTGCTCTCGAAGGGCCCGCTGCCGTGGCACCGGGCGCTGTCGATCGCGCAGCAGATGGCCCGGGCGCTCCGCGAGGCGCACGAGCTGGGGGTGGTGCACCGCGATCTCAAGCCGGCCAACGTCGTCATGCTGCACGCCGACGACGACACCGACTTCGTGAAGATCCTCGAATTCGGGTTGGTGAAGTCGTTCATCGAGGGCCAGGAGCTCGAGGGCCGGGCGATCACCAAGCAGGGCATGCTCATGGGCAGCCCGCCGTACATGGCGCCCGAGCAGGGGGAGAAGAACCGCTCCGACCCACGCAGCGACATCTACGCGCTGGGGACGATGCTGTTCGAGATGTTGACCGGCCAGCCACCCTTCACCGGGGGCAGCGCGCTGGAGGTCATCATGAAGCACGTGCGCGAGCCCGTGCCGCCGATGGTCACGCCCGGCAAGTTCGAGGCGGTGCCGGAGTCGGTGGCGGCGATCGTCCAGAAGTGCCTGGCGAAGTCACCGATGGATCGGTTTCAGTCGATGGACGAGCTCCTGCTGGCGATGCAGGACGTCGCGCCGCCGGCTCGCGAGCCGCAGCGCGAGCTGCCGAGGACGGAGGTGCACGTTCCGCTGGCCCTGCCTCCGACCGAGGAGCACGACGCGCTCGAGTCGCCGCCGCGCAGCCCGTCGGTGATGTTGATCGCCGGCTTCTTCGTCGCGGCCGTCGCGGGCGTGCTGGGGACGTGGGCGGTGGTCAAGCCGGCCACCGAGACGAAGCTGGTGTTCCACCTCGAGTCGACGCCTGAGGGCGCGAGCGTGATGGTCGATGGGAAGTCGATGGGCGTCACGCCGATCGATCTCGAGCAGGGGCTGCAGAACGGCCGCGCGGGCATCGAGCTGACGCTGCAGAAGGACGGGTTCGCGACTTCGGTGGTGAAGCTCAACGCCAACGGGGGACGACTCGAGTTCGCGCAGACGCTCACGCCGCTGCCGGTGCCGGTGCCGGTGCCCGAGCCGACCGCGGCGAAGGTCGAGACCCCGAAGGTCGCGCCCACGCCGGTGGTGAAGAAGGACCCGGAGCCGGTCCCGACGAAGGAACCGGAGCCGGTCCCGACGAAGGAACCGGAGCCGAGCCTCATCGACAAGGCCTTCGCTGGGCCGCCGCCCTCCACCACGCCGGTCGTGAAGAAGCAGCCTGAGCCGGTCGCGAAGAAGCAGCCCGAGCCGGTAGCGAAGAAGCAGACGGAGCCGGTCGTGAAGAAGCAGCCGAAGGCCCCGGTCGTGGCGACGAAGGCGGAGCCAAAGAAGGCCGCGACGAAGATCGAGCCCGTCGGTCCCCGCCCCGCGTCGAAGCTCGACGAAGACGAGGACACGACCGCGCCGAAGAGTGAGCTCAAGCGCCCGAACGCGCAGCCCTGAATCCACAGACCGACCCGCCACCAGGCCTGACCGCGAAGAACAGCAGCCTCGAGAGCGGTGGGGTTCGGCTCGTTGCTCCTCACGCGCATGCCCCTCGCTTCGAGCGCGGGGCCAGCTCGATTGTGGCACGGGCTGAGGTCGATGCGATCGCGCGAAGAGGTCGGAAGCTCGGCGCGCTCAGTTGCTCAGGAGCGAGCGCCGACACAATCCCACCGCCACTCAGACCTGGTTCTCTTTGTGTTTGAGCAACCGCTCGATGTTCCCGCGGTGGGTGAAGAGCATGGCGACGAAGAGGCCCACGCCGAGCAGCGAGTACTCGAGCGGGCTGCCGAGCAGGAAGCTGCTCCCGATCGCCAGCAAGGCCCCGAGGAGCGAGCCCGCCGAGCTGATGCGGGTGAGCGCGAGCACGATGAGCCACGCCACGAACCCGACCAGCGCGGAGATCGGCACCAGCACCAGCAGCACGCCCAGCGCCGTCGCCACGCCCTTCCCGCCCTTGAACTTGAGCCACACCGGGAACACGTGACCGAGGAACGCCGCCGCGGCGATCGCCACGTGCAGCACCGTGTCGGTGGGCGCGAGCTGCAAGCCGATCAGCACCGGCAACGCCCCCTTGGCCGCGTCAAGCAGCAGCACCAGGGCGCCCAGCTTCTTCCCCGCGACGCGCGCGACGTTGGTGGCGCCGATGTTCCCGCTGCCCTCGGCGCGAACGTCCTTGTTCACCGCCAGCGAGGTGACGATGACCCCGAAGGGAATCGAACCGCACAGATACCCGAAGCCGACGAGGAGCCAGTTCATCGTCAGCGCCAGTGCAGCGTGGTGTGCGCGAAGATCACGAAGGCGTAGTTGGCGGCGAAGAGGAACAGCGAGGCCCAGCGCACGCGCGCCCATTCCTTCTCTTCGAGCACCAGCTCAGGCACCGGCACCCGGAACGCCAGGTGGATCACGCTGGTGACGATGGCGCCCGCGAACAGCGCGGCAGCGACGGTGCCCAGCGGGTTCGCCTTGAACGCGCCGAGGACGTTGAGGTGCGCGAAGCGATCGGCCACCCGCGTCAGGCCGCAGCCGGGGCACGGAATGCCGGTCACCTTGCGAAAGCCGCAGCCCCAGAAGGGGATGATCGTCGCGATGGGAATCCACCGCGCCACCGCGAAGCCGACCACGCCGATCAACGCGATCGCGTCGAGGGGCCCGAAGATCCGGTTGCGCTGGGGGATGACGAGCTGCACGGCGCGGACCCTAGCGGCGACCCTCCCCCGGACGCCACCTCATGCGTCAGCCTGCTCGTTCGCATTTCTTGCGCACGGGGTCCGCTTGCCGTGGTCCGCCCGAGTCGGCTACGTGCCCTCCCATGAACACCCTCCTCCTTGCGCTGCTGCTGACCGCTGCTCCTGAGACCAAGGCCGTCGAGACCAAGGCCGCTGACCCGATCCTCACCCGCGGCGAGAAGCTCAAGGGCGCCGAGGTGGTAGAGCTGCAGAAGCTGCTCGCCT
>JBBRUE010000339.1:0-7240 GCA_038248085.1 Myxococcales bacterium
CGGCCCGGCCTCTCCGGTCGCCAGGCGCAGGAGCGGGGTGAAGAGAAAGGACGCCCGCGCCTGGAGGTGCGGCTCGACGAGGTCGAGGGCGGCGAGCTGGCCTTGCGGCTTCCCGGTGCTGATGACCTGCACGAGCCCACGCAGCACGAGGTCGGGCGAGATCCCCGCCACGACCTCCGCCGTCAGGGCCACCACGAGCGGCGACGGGTCGGCGAGCGCCTCGACGACGTTCGGGTCCTGCCGACGGCCTTCGACCACCGCGAGCCGATCGCCGACGTCAGCGTTCGCGAATTCCTTCGCCGCGTGGGGCGCGAGCTGCACGAGCGCGGTCACCGCGGCGGCGCGCAGCTCGGCGCTCTTCGCGCGCCCCAGCACGGTACGAACCACCGGTTCGGACTCGGGTGAGGCGATGCTCCCGAGCGCGGTGGTCAGCGCCTTCGACACCGCGTCGTCCCCCTCGCGCTCGAGCTGCACCTCGATGCCACGCCGCACGGTGTCGTTCCGCGGCGGCGCCGCGAGAATCGTCCGTCGCACCTCCGCGCTCGGGTGCGAGAGGAGCGCCGTCCACACCGGGCCGGGCAAGCGGCTGCTCAACGAGCGCGCCAGGGCCTGATCAGCGACGACTCCCTGAACCGACGCGCCCGCCGAGGTTCCCCCGAACGCACCCTTGATTCGTTGCCACACCGAGCGCGGCGCGGCCGGGACAGGTGCCCCCGCGAGGACCCCCGACAACGCCACGAGGAGCGCACCCATCTCGGCGTCGAGCGCCGCGAGGTGTGCCGCGAGCTCCCCACCGAGTTCCCGCTTCAGCGCCGGCACGTACGCCTCGGCGATGAAGGCGCCCCAGAGCAGCTGCTGCTGGTTCGACTCGAATCGCAGGTCAATCGCCCCGAGGGCCTGCCGGGCCGCGAGCACCCGCTCGACGCGCGCTGCGGTCAGCTCCGAGGGAGCGGCGGCGAGCTGCTCCGCCATCTTCTGCCGGAGCCAGGGCGCGAACGTGTCGGCGCTCATGCGGTGGTGGACTCCCGTTGCTCGTGGCCGGTCGACATCGCCCGGCACGCTACTCGGAGAGAGCGCGCACTCGCACTGCCGCGCGACTCCCCGTGGGGGTCTCCGGGCGCATACCCATTGGTCAACTCAGCGCGTCGACCACCACGCGGTTCTCCGCCTCCAGCCCGACCGAGATGCGCAGCCCTTCGAGCGCAGGCAGGGCCCGCACGATGACGCCCTTGCTGCGCAGCTTCGCGTCGGCCTCTTTCCACCCGCCGCCAGGAAACCGCGCGAGCACGAAGTTACCGCCCGAGGGCAGCACCTCGATGCCCCGGACCGTCAGCGCCTCGGCGAGCCACGGCCGCCAGCGGTGGTTGTGCTCTCGCGAGCGCCGCACGTGGTCTTCGTCACCCAGCGCCGCGATGGCCGCTGCCTCCGAGGGCGCGGTCACCGGGAAGATGAAGCGCGCCCGCCGCAGCAGGGTGAGCGTCTCGGGGTCGGCGTGCATCCACCCCACCCGCAGCCCCGCCAACGCGTAGAGCTTGGAGAACGTGCGCAGCACCACCACCCGCCCCGGGTGCTCCGTCACGTAGTGCAGCCCCGCGTCGTAGGCCGGGTCTTCGAGGTACTCCGCGTAGGCCGAGTCGAGCACCAGCATCACGTGCTCCGGCAGGCCTGCCACCAACCGCGCCACGGCCACGCGGTCGACCCACGTGCCGGTCGGGTTGTTGGGGTTCGCGAGGAACACCAACTTCGTGCGCTCGGTCACCGCGGCGAGGAGCGCGTCGACGTCGGCGGTGAAGTTCGGCGCCGCCGAGGTGACCACCGTCGCGCCCGCCGCGTTCGCGAAGATGGCGAACATCGGGAAGCTGTAGTGCGGCACCAACACCTCGTCGCCCGGGCCCGCCCAGGTGCGGCAGAGCACTTCGATCAACGACTCCGAGCCCGTGCCGCACATGATCCACGCCGGGTCGAGCCCGTGCCGTTGGGCGAGCGCCTGGTTGAGCGCGCGGGTGTCGGCGTCGGGGTAGAGGTGGAGTTGATCAGCCGCGGCGCGGGCGGCGGCCACCGCCTTCGGGCTGGGCCCCAGGGGCGACTCGTTCGCCGCGAGCACCATCGGCTTCGCGAAGCCCGGCAAGGTCAGGTCGCCCGCGAGGTAGTTGGAGATCTTCAGGATTCCGGGCCGCGGCTGGGGTCGCATCGCGCGCGCTATACGCAAGGTTGAGGCCTCTTCGCAGGGAGAGGGAACTGGTTGGCGATGCGCAAGGCTTGCGTGACCGAATGGCACTTACGCAGGAATCACGTTTCCAGTGGCCCGCGGCGCAAGGACTGGAGGCGGCCTGTCGTGTGCACACGTAGGCACCGCAGAACCTGCGGCAGCGCACTCGCGCCCGCGATCAAGGAGCCTCGTGAGCCCACGCAACGTCACCATCGATGCAAATGAAGCAGTGGCCTCGGTGGCCCATCGGCTGAGCGAAGTCATCGCCATCTACCCCATCACCCCGGCCAGCCCGATGGGCGAGCTGTCGGACGAGTGGTCGGCGAACGGTAAACAGAACCTCTGGGGCCAGGTGCCCACCATCGTCGAGATGCAGTCGGAAGGCGGGGCCGCCGGCGCGGTGCACGGCTCGCTGCAGGCCGGCGCGCTGACCACCACCTTCACCTCGTCGCAGGGCCTGCTGTTGATGTTGCCCAACATGTTGAAGATCGCCGGTGAGCTGACGCCCTTCGTGCTGCACGTCGCGGCGCGCACCCTGGCGACGCACGGCCTGTCCATCTACTGCGACCACGGCGACGTGATGATGGCCCGCACCACGGGCTTCTCGCTGCTGTGCTCGAACTCGGTGCAGGAGGCCCACGACTTCGCGCTGGTGGCCCACGCCACGACGCTCAAGGCGCGGGTGCCGATCCTCCACTTCTTCGACGGCTTCCGCACCTCGCACGAGGTCAACCGCATCCAGTTCCTCGAGGACCCGGTGCTGCGCGCGATGATCTCCGACGAGGACATCGCCGCCTTCCGGTCGCGCAAGCTGACCCCTGATGCCCCGCTGATCCGCGGCACGGCGCAGAACCCCGACGCGTTCTTCCAGGCGCGCGAGGCGTGCAACCCGTTCTACGACGCGCTCCCCGGGCTGATGCAGGGCGAGTTCGACCGCTTCGCCAAGCTCACCGGCCGCGCCTACAAGCTCTACGAGTACGTGGGCCACCCCGAGGCGGAGCGGGTGGTGGTGATCATGGGCTCGGGCGCCGAGTCGACGCACGAGACCGTCGAGCGGCTGGTGGCCAAGGGCGAGAAGGTCGGCGTGCTCAAGGTGCACCTCTTCCGCCCGTTCTCCGCGCGGCTGTTCGTGGACGCGCTCCCGCGCTCGGTGAAGGCGATCGCGGTGCTCGATCGCAACAAGGAGCCCGGCGCCTCGGGCGAGGCGATGTACCAGGACGTGCTCACCTCGCTCTTCGAGACGCACTGCAACCCGATGCCGAAGGTGGTCAGCGGCATCTACGGGCTGTCCTCGAAGGAGTTCACGCCCGCGATGATCCACGCGGTCTACGAGAACCTGAAGAGCCCCAGCCCGCGCAACCACTTCACCATCGGCATCACCGACGACGTCACCCGCCGCTCGCTCGACTGGGACATGTCGCCGCAGGCCGAGCCGGCCGACGTGGTGCGCGGGGTGTTCTTCGGCCTGGGCAGCGACGGTACGGTGTCGTCGAACAAGCAGACCATCAAGATCATCGGCGAGGAGACCGACAACTTCGCGCAGGGCTTCTTCGTCTACGACTCGAAGAAGTCGGGCAGCTTCACCGTCTCGCACCTCCGCTTCGGGCCGCGCCCCATCCGCTCGACGTACCTGGTGAGTCAGGCGAACTTCGTGGCCTGCCACTACGCCCCGCTGCTCGAGAAGCAAGACGTGCTCGACGTCGCCGCCCCGGGCGCCACCTTCCTGCTCAACACGCCGCACGCCGCCGACAAGGTGTGGCTGACGCTCCCGCGCGAGGCGCAGGAGCAGATCATCAACCGCAAGCTGAAGTTCTTCGTCATCGACGCCTTCAAGGTCGCCGCCAAGGCGGGCCTCGGGCGCCACATCTCGGCGGTGATGCAGACCTGCTTCTTCTCGCTGTCGGGGGTGCTCCCCAAGGACGAGGCCATCGCCCGCATTCGGGAGGGCGTGAAGAAGGCCTACGGCAAGCGCGGTGACGAGGTGGTCAACCGCAACTACGCGGCCATCGACGGCGCGCTCAGCCAGCTGCACGAGGTGAAGGTGCCCTCGAAGGTCGACGCCACCCACCCGCGGCCGCCCGCCGTTTCCCCTGACGCGCCCGACTTCGTGAAGCGCGTCTCGGCGATGCTGCTGGCCGGCAAGGGTGACCTGCTCCCGGTGAGCGCGTTCCCCGTCGACGGCACGTGGCCCACCGGCACCACCAGGTGGGAGAAGCGCGCCATCGCCCACGAGATCCCCGTGTGGGATCAGAACGTCTGCATCCAGTGCAACAAGTGCGCGCTGATCTGCCCCCACGCGGCGATCCGCAGCCAGCTCGTCGACCCCGACCTCGCGGCGAAGGCGCCGTCGACCTTCAAGACGATGGACTTCAAGGCGAAGGACCTCGGCGCCGCGCCCTCGGGCAAGCCCTGGAAGTACGCGCTGCAGGTCGCGCCCGACGACTGCACCGGCTGCAGCCTGTGCGTGCAGTTCTGCCCGGCGAAGGACAAGTCGAACCCCAAGCACAAGGCGATCGACATGATGCCGGTGCTGCCGCTCCAGGAGCCGGAGCGCGCCAACTGGGACTTCTTCACGAAGATCCCCCAGCTCGATCGCGCCACCGTGCCCAACGAGCTGAAGGCCTCGCAGTTCCTCGAGCCGCTCTTCGAGTTCTCCGGCGCGTGCAACGGGTGTGGCGAGACGCCGTACCTCAAGCTGCTCAGCCAGCTCTACGGCGACCGCATGGTGGTGGCCAACGCCACCGGGTGCTCGTCGATCTACGGCGGCAACCTGCCCACCACCCCGTGGTCGAAGAACGCCGACGGCCGCGGCCCGGCGTGGGCCAACTCGCTGTTCGAAGACAACGCGGAGTTCGGCCTGGGCATGCGCCTGGCCGTCGACGCGCAGAAGGGCCTCGCGGAGTCGCTGCTCAAGGGGCTCTCGGCGCGCGTCGGTGACGAGCTGGTCACCAGCCTCCTCGCGGCGAACCAGGACGACGAGGCGGGGCTCCACGCGCAGCGGGACCGGGTGGTGGCGCTGCGCAAGTCGTTGCTCACCATCGCCACGCCCGAGGCGAAGAAGCTCGAGCGCCTCGCCGACTCGCTGGTGAAGAAGTCGGTGTGGATCGTCGGCGGGGACGGCTGGGCCTACGACATCGGCTACGGCGGCCTCGACCACGTGCTGGCCTCGGGCCAGAAGGTGAACATCATCGTCCTCGACACCGAGGTGTATTCGAACACCGGTGGCCAGGCCTCGAAGTCCACGCCGATCGGCGCCTCGGCGAAGTTCGCGGCGGCGGGCAAGGCCACGGGCAAGAAGGACCTCGGCCTGCTGGCGATGTCGTACGGCAACGTCTTCGTGGCGAGCATCGCCATGGGCGCGAAGGACGCGCAGACGCTCAAGGCGCTCCGTGAGGCCGAGAGCTTCCCCGGCACGTCGCTGGTCATCGCCTACAGCCACTGCATCGCGCACGGGTACGACCTCAAGCTGGGCGCAGAGCAGCAGAAGCTGGCCGTCGACTCCGGCATCTGGCCGCTCTACCGCTACGACCCGCGGCGCATTCTCGCCGGAGAGGCGCCGCTGCAGCTCGATTCGCCGCCGCCGAAGTTGAAGGCGCGTGACTTCATGAAGAACGAGGGCCGCTTCCGCATGGTCGAGATGCGCGACCCGAAGCGCTACGCACAGCTCCTCGACGCCGCCGACGCCAACGCCGCCGTGCGCCGGTCGATCTACGAGCAGCTCTCGCGGGTCGTCCACAGCGCCCACACCGTCACGCCCCCGACCCCGCCGCCCGCCTCGGAGAAGCCCTGATGTCGATCGATCTTTCTACGAAGTGGATGGGCCTCACGCTCGAGCACCCGGTGATGCCGGGCGCGTCACCGCTGGTCGATGACCTCGACATGGTGCGGCGCCTGGAAGACGCCGGGGCCTCGGCCATCACCATGCACTCGCTCTTCGAGGAGCAGCTGGCGGCCGAGCAGATGGCGGCGCACCGCTTCCTCGATGGGCCGAGCAACTCGTTCGCCGAGGCGACCGACTGGTTCCCCGGCACCGGCGACTTCAAGCTCGGCCCCGAGGCGTACCTCGAGCAGATCCGCAAGATCGTCAACGCGGTGAAGGTGCCGGTCATCGGCTCGCTCAACGGCGTCACCACGGGCGGGTGGCTGCGCTACGCGAAGCAGATCGAGCAGGCCGGCGCGTCGGCGCTCGAGCTGAACATGTACTCGATGCCGTCAGACTCGATGTTCGACGCGACGGCGGTCGAGAAGCAGCAGCTCGACGTGGTGCGCGAAGTGAAGAAGGCGGTGAAGATCCCCCTCGCGGTCAAGCTCTCGCCGTTCTACTCGTCGCTGCCGAACTTCGTGAAGTCGCTGCAGCTGGAAGGCGTCGCGGGCCTGGTGCTCTTCAACCGGGTGTACCAGCCCGACATCGACGTCGAGACGCTGCAGCTCGAGCGGGTGCTGCACCTCTCGGAGCGCTCCGAGCTGCTGATGCGGCTGCGCTGGCTGGCGATCCTCTCACCGCACGTCGGCATGTCGATGGCGGCGAGCGGCGGGGTGCACGGCATCATCGACGCGGTGAAGGCGCTGATGGCCGGCGCCAACGTGGTGCAGATGGTGTCCGAGCTGCTCAAGAACGGGCCCAAGCGCATCACCGAGGTGAAGAAGGGCCTCGCGTCGTGGCTCGAGGAGCACGAGTACCACTCGGTGCAGCAGATGGTCGGCAGCATGAACCTGCTGCGGTGCCCCGACTCGGCCGGCTACGAGCGCGCGAACTACGTGAAGCTGCTGATGAGCTGGCACGGCAGCGGGAAGTAGACCCTCAGTCGCGACGGAACTCGTAGACGAAGGCGCCGCCCTCGCCGCGCACCACCCACGTGTAGTCGCCGCTCGCCAGCGAAGCGGTCTCGGCCGCGCCGAGCTCGTGGTGCACCGCGTGGGCGCCCGCCTGGCCTTGCAGCGCGTCGAAGGTGACGTGGTTGTCGAGGTCGACGCTCAACGCGTCACTGGTCGCCCCCGCGGCGAGGTCGCCGAGGCGCTGGTTGCGTCGGA
>JBBRUE010000340.1:0-7238 GCA_038248085.1 Myxococcales bacterium
CGTCGTTGTTGCGAATGGCCCGGGTGCGCATGCCGGAGGGGTTAGAGCCGAAATCGGGTTCGGTCAGGCCGAAGCAGCCGATCGCCTCGCCGGCCGCCATCTTCGGCAGCCAGAAGTGTTTTTGTTCGGCGCTGCCGTAAGCGTAGATCGGGTACATCACCAGGGAGCCCTGAACCGAGGCGAAACTGCGGATCGCCGAATCACCTCTTTCCAGTTCGTACATCAGGATGCCGTAGGCGACGTTCGAGAGCCCGGCGCAGCCGTAGCCGGTCAGGGTCGCGCCGAAGACACCCATGTCGGCGAGCTTTGGAATGAGCTCGGTCGGGAAGGTGTGATCGCGGAAGTGCTTCCCGACGATGGGCAGGTATTCCTTGTCGATGAAGCGCGCGACGGTGTCGCGAATGGCGCGCTCTTCGGCGCTGAGGAGGTCGTCGATGCGGTACAGGTCCGTGATGGCGGCTCGGCTCATGAGGCGCGCCTCTAGCACGCTCCCGGGCGCTGCCTAAGTGGGGGTCAGCGCCTCGCGCCTCGCACGATGATCGGCATCTGCGAGGCGTCGTTTCCGCCCACGTAGATGACGCCGGCCGAGGTGCGGAAGGCGGACGCCGCCTGGTTGAGCGACGGCAAGTCGGGGTTCATCGCCGACCAGCTCACGCCGTCGTAGCGGTAGCCCGACTGACCATCCGAGGTGAAACCGCCTCCGAAGCCGAACGCGAGCGTCGGGGAGACGCCGATGATGGCGGTGATGGCGCCCGAGGTGCCCGACGGGTTGAACGCGGTGGCCCAGCTCGAGGCACCGCGCTCGGAGATCACCGGCCCGAGGCCGGAGACCCACTCGTGACCCGGTGACGAGCCGCCGCCGCGCCAGCCGGCCATCGTGCCGGTCGGCTCGGCGGTGAAGCCCTCGGTCGTCGTCGAATAGCGCAGCACGTTGTCGTCGACGGGGATGAAGAAGTCACCGCTCGCGCCCTTCCAGCAATTCCGCGGGCTGTAGAACCCGAGGGCCATGCCGCTCGCGGCGAGCTGGGTCCCGTTCCATCGGTACGAGACCCCGTTGTCGGCGCCGCCCTTCCCTCCGAGCGCGAGCACGTGATCGTCACCGATGACGCACAGCGCGTTGAGGACTTCGTCCCCGGCGCTGATGGTCGTCTGGGCCCAGGCCCCCGCGTCCGCGCAGTTGGTGGCGCAGTGGAGGAAGTTCACCGTGGTGAGCATGAAGAGGTGCCCCGACGCGCTGCCTTCGAAGTCGCGCGGCTGCAGCCCGGGAAAGGCGAACTGTTCGGCGAAGGGCCCGCCCGTCGAGCGGTAGAGCCGGCCGCTGCTGCTGATGGCGAAGATGCCCGCGTCGGTCTCCGCGAAGCCGACGATGCTGCCGGCGTTTCCGGGCGCCGGGTTGAGCGTCATCGTGCCGAAGTCCCAGGTGCCGTCGCCCCCACCGGTCGCTCCGCCGCCGCCCGTGCTTCCGCCGCCGCCGCCGGTCGAACCACCACCGCCACCAGTCACCGCGCCTCCGCCACCCGTCGCACTGCCCCCACCCGTCATCGCGCCGCCACCGCTGCCGCCTCCCGTCCCCGCGTCGGTCTTCGGCGGCGTCAACGGACCGCAGGCCGCCAGCACCACGACCAGCACCAGCCACGGCTTCATCGACGACCTCGCACGACCACCGGTCCCGACGCGTTCTGGCCGCCGACGTAGAGTTCGGTGGGGCTGGTGATCAACATCGAGCGGAAGAGCGACATGCTCCCGCCGTTGGGCAGCAGGTCGCCCGTGGGAACGAGCGCGGTGCCGTTCCATTTGTAGCCGTTGCCCACCGACGACTGGAAATACCCGAACGCGAAGATCTCATCGGCTCTCAGCCCGCCGACAGTCCACAGGGTCCCGGTGCTCGAGGTGGTGAAGGGCGACCAGGCGCTGCCGGTGCGGCGGGCCACCGCGCCGTTCTGCCCGACGGTCCACGACGTGCCCTCGAGATCGAAGCCGCCCATGAAGGTGGTGGCGTTGGTGGTGATCACCTGCGGCGTGGCGGCGCCCTGGTCGTACTGGATGATCTTGTTCTCACCCGAGATGTTGAGCGCGCCGCTCGCGTCGTACCAGCACGCGCGCGGGTACCGCACCCCGAGGCTCTGGTTGGTGCGGGTGAAGCCGGCGCCGTTCCACTCGTAGAGCTGGGCCATGGAGTTCACGTCGCTGACGATGACCGCGAAGGTCGTGGCGTTCTTGCCGCACGCTGCTTCGCCGTCGAGCTGCAGGGAGATCAGATCGATGCCGGTGAAGGCGCTGGTGGCGGTGCAATTCGCGGTGCACCACTGGATCGAGCGGTACTGCACCACGACGATGGTGTTGCCCACGACGTGGAGCGCCTTCACTCCGCCGGTGAACGTGTCCTGGAGCGCAAAGGCGCCGCCGGTGGAGTGGTAGAGGTTGCCGTTGTCCTGGAGGGCCCAGAGATCGCCCGCCACGCCGCCGAGGCCGAGGATGGGGCCCGAGCCCGTCACCCCGCTCAGGGCGATCGAGGCCCAGGTCAGCGGAGGGACGCCGGCGTCAGCCGCACCGCCACCACCGCCGGTCGCACCGCCACCACCGCCGGTCGAAGCGCCACCACCGCCGGTCGAAGCGCCGCCACCTCCGCCTCCACCCGTGACGCCGCCGCCTCCTCCGACGCTGGCGCCGCCACCGACGCCTCCGCCGGTGGCTGCCCCACCACCCGCGCCGCCATCCTTCCCCGGAGGGCCGAGCGGGCCACACGCACACAGCCACGCCAGCGCGACGACGACACCGAGCCTGATCATTGGCGCAGTCGTAGCACAGCAAAAGATGAAGGCCGGGGACCCGACGCGCGCCTAAGGTCCGGCGTCATGACCGTGAAACAAGTCGCCGTCACCGGCGCGAGCCGCGGCATCGGCCGGGCGATCTCCGAGGCCTTCTTGAAGAACGGGTGGCGGGTGTGGGCCCTGGCGCGCACCGAGGCCTCCGTCGAGCCGCTCAAGGCGATGGGAGACGCGCACTTCGTCGCCTTCGACGCCTCGCAGGAGCGCTCGGTGCTCGACGCCGCGCACCGCCTCACCACCGACGCGGGCCACCTCACCGCGCTGGTCAACAACGCGGGCATCGCGCTCTCGGCTCCGATCCACAAGACGACCACCGCGGACTTCGAGCGGCTGATGCACATCAACGTCACCGCGCCCTTCCTCCTCTCCCGCGAGCTGTGCGGAGCGATGGTGAAGGCGGGTCACGGGCGCATCGTGAACATCGCCAGCACCGCGGCGCGGAAGGGCTTCAAGTACACCGCCGCCTACTGCGCCTCGAAGCACGCGCTGCTCGGCCTCACCCGCTCGCTCGCCCTCGAGTTTGCGGGCCGCGGGGTCACCGTCAACGCCGTCTGCCCGGGGTGGACGGACACCGACATGTTCACCGCGAGCGTGCAGCGCATCTCCGAGAGCACCGGCCGCAGCCAGGACGAGGCGCGCGAGACGCTGGCGAAGATGAACCCGATGCACCGCCCAGTGAAACCCGAGGAGGTCGCCGAGGTCGTCTACTTCCTGTGCGCCTCGACCGCCGGCGAGGCCATCACCGGCGCCGAGTACGTCATCGACGGAGGCGAGACCGTATGAGCACCATCATTCAACCCGACGGCTGGGCGGTGCCGCGGGGCTATGCCAACGGCATCGTCGCCACCGGCAAGGTGCTCTTCATCGGCGGGCAGATCGGATGGAACCCGCGCAGCACCACGCCGGAGTTCCCCTCCACCTTCGAGGGCCAGTTCGAGCAGGCGCTGTCCAACGTGTGCGAGGTGCTGGCCGCCGCGGGCGCGAAACCCGAGCAGCTCACCCGGCTGACGATCTACGTCACCGACAAGAAGGAGTACCTCGCCTCGCTGAAGGCCCTCGGGGGCGCGTGGCGCAAGCACCTGGGCCGCCACTACCCGGCGATGGCGCTGGTGCAGGTCGCCGCGCTCGTCGAAGACCTCGCGAAGGTCGAGATCGAAGCCACCGCCGTGCTCGAGGGCTGAACCTCAGGAACCCCATGCTGACGCCCACGTCCTTCCGCTTCGAAGTCACAGACCAGGTCGGCCTCATCACCCTCACCCGACCCGACACGCTCAACTCGCTCACCTTCGCGGTGTACCGCGAGCTGACCGACCTCTTCGCCGCGCTCCAGCACGAGAAGTCGGTGCGCAGCGTGGTGATCACCGGCGAAGGCCGCGGGTTCTGCTCCGGCGGCGATCAGCACGACATCATCAAGGAGCTCTTCTCGCGCGACATGCCCGGGCTCGTCGAGTTCACGCGCATGACGTGCGATCTCATCAAGAACATCCGCGCGCTGCGCAAGCCGGTGGTGGCCGCGCTCAATGGCACGGCCGCCGGCGCCGGAGCGGTCATCGCGCTCGCGTCCGATCTCCGCGTCGCCAGCGAGAAGGCGAAGATCGCCTTCCTCTTCACCAAGGTGGGCCTCGCGGGCGCCGACATGGGCGCGGCGTTCCTGCTCCCGAAGGTGGTGGGCCTCTCGCGCGCCACCGAGCTGCTGCTCTTCGGCGACACCATCGACGCGCCCACCGCCGAGAAGTACGGCCTGTTCAACAAGGTGGTGCCGCACGAGAAGGTGCTCGAGGAAGCGATGGCCTGGGCCACCCGCCTCGCCAACGGCCCCACCTTCGCGCTGGGCCTGACCAAGGAGCTGCTCAACGCAGAGCTCAGCCTCGACCTGTGGAACGCCCTGGAGAACGAGGCGCGCGCCCAGGCGGTGTGCATGCAGACGCAGGACTTCCGCGAGGCCTACGACGCCTTCTCCAACAAGCGCCCGCCGCGCTTCGAAGGCCGCTGAGTCATGTCGGCGAGCTTCCTGACGCCGGCCCACCTCGAGCTCCGCGCCCGCGCGCGGGCCTCGTTCACCTCGCTCGAGCCGCAGGGCCCCATCGACGACGCCCAGCTCAAGGCCGAGGTCGCGCGCCTGGGTTTCTACCCGTACCTCGTGCCGGCAGCCTTCGGCGGCATCCTCCCGAAGGTCGACGTCCTCTCCCTCTGCGTGCTGCGCGAGGAGTTCGCCTACCGCAACGCCGCCGCCGACTCGCTCTTCGCCGTGCAGGGCCTGGGCAGTCACCCCGTGCTGCTGGCGGGGAACGACGCGCAGAAGCAGGAGCTGCTCCCGAAGGTAGCGAAGGGCGAGGTGCTCTTCGCCTTCGCGTTGACCGAGCCCGAGGCGGGCAGCGATGTGGGCGCCCTCTCGACGAAGGCCGAGCGGCACGGTGACGGCTGGCGCCTCGACGGCGGCAAGAAGTTCATCAGCAACGCGGGCGTGGCGACGCACTACACGGTGTTCGCCTGCACCGGCCCGGGGCCGAAGGGGCTGAGCGCCTTCGTGGTGCCCGCCGACACCAGGGGCTTTCGCGTCACGAAGCAGATGGAGCTGTTGGGCGAACACCCCATCGGCGAGCTGGAGCTGAAGGACTGCCAGGTCCCCGCCTCGGCGCTGCTCGGGGACGAAGGCCAGGGCATGAAGCTCGCGCTCTCCACGCTCGACATCTTCCGCAGCACGGTGGGCGCGGCGGCGGTGGGTATGTCGCGGCGCGCGCTCGACGAGGCGCTCTCGTATTCCAAGTCGCGCAAGCAGTTCGGCGCCCCGCTCGCGGAGCTCTCGGCGGTGCAGGCCCTGTTGGCCGACAGCGCGGTGGAGCTCGAGGCCTCGCGCCTGCTGGTGCACCAGGCCGCGCTCACCAAGGACCAGGGCCAGGCCCGGGTGACCTACGAGGCCGCGGTGGCCAAGCTGTTCAGCACCGAGGCGGCCCAGCGCATCGTCGATCGCTGCCTGCAGGTGCACGGCGGCAACGGCGTGGTGAAGGGCGCGGTGGTCGAGCGGCTCTACCGCGACGTGCGCGCGCTGCGGATCTACGAAGGCGCGAGCGAGGTGCAGCGGCTCGTCATCGCCCGGCACCTGCTGGGATGAAGCTTCCCGCGGGGCTCCTCGACGCCATCGTCGCCCGGCCGGACGCGCCCGACGGCTACCTGGTCGCCGCTGACTGGCTGAGTTCCCACGGAGACGCGTGGGGCGAGCTCATCAACACGCAGTGCCGCCTGGAACACGAGATGGACCCCACGGCCTTCCTCGCGCGAAGGAGGCGCGCGGACTCGCTCATCGAGGCACACGCCGCGACCTGGGTCGGGGCGGCCGAGGCGAAGGTCGACTGGCGCTGGGGCTTCGTGGAACGGCTCGCGCTGCCCGAGACCCCGCTCCTCGACGCCGTGCTGCGCAGCGACGTGGGCTCGCTGGCCCGGGCGCTCGCGCTGTGGGGCGGCCCGGAGGCGCTCGCCGACGCCCTGCGAAAGATCCTCCGCGCGAAGCTGCCCCGCCTCGAAGCGCTCGCGCTCACCGGCCGGGGCCAGGTGCGCGCGCCCCTCCCGCCGCTTCGCCGCCTGGAGAGTGCGGGGCTGGCCCTCGACTGGAATTCGGTCTCGGCGGCACCGCTCACCCAGCTCTTCCTCTCCGACCTGAGGGATCCCACCCTAGCCGCGTGGCTCGACACCGGCGCCCCGACGTCCCTCACGCGGTTGGAGCTGCTGGAAGTGGACCTCCCCCTCGGCACGGCCGAGCGCTTCGTCGATCGCCAGGCCTCGCTGCGCACGCTGCACCTCGAAGACGACCTGCCCGACGATCTCGCCCGCTGGCTCGCGGGGAGCCCGGTGCTCTCGAAGCTCGACCACCTCGCGCTCGGGGGCCCGGCGACCGACGTGGGCCTCGACGCGGTGCTCACCCACTTCGCGCGCTTCGCCCGGCTCAAGACGCTCATCTTCTACGGAGGCCGTTTCGGCCCGACCCTCAAGAAGTGGGCGTACAAGCAGCTGCCCGGCGTGGTGTTCGAGACGCGTCGCCCGGCCGCCGACTGGACGGCGCGCCCCAGGTGACGAGAATGCCTGCGTGGAGCGCTACGAGCCCTACATCTCGCTGGGCCTTGCGCTCCTCAGCGGGCTGCTGATCGGCCTCGAGCGCGAGCACTCGCGGCCCGCCCCCGACACGAAGCGCACCTTCCTCGGCGGCGTGCGCACCTACCCGCTCATCGCGCTGATCGGTGCGGTGACGATGCTGCTGTCCAAGAGCCTGGGGCCGTGGCCGCTGGTGGTCGCCGGGCTCTGCCTGTCGATGTTGCTGACGCTGAGCTACTGGCGTGACTCCGAAGCGGGCCACGGAGGCATCACCAGCGAGTCGAGCGCGCTCCTCGCTTTTCTTCTCGGCGCGCTGGCGCTGGC
>JBBRUE010000341.1:0-7209 GCA_038248085.1 Myxococcales bacterium
CACCCGCTCAAGCAGTGGAAGCTCTCGCCGATCGACCTCGCGTCACTCGACAAGTGGGACGACTACACCCGCGCGAAGGAGGCGATGTTCTTCCACACCGACACCACCGACGCGCCGTGGATCGTCATCAAGAGCGACTGCAAGAAGAGGGCACGGCTCAACGTGATGCGCTACCTGCTGCACCGCCTCGACTACGGGAAGAAGGACGCCGAGCAGATCGGCTCCGTCGACCCGCTGCTCGTCGGGCGCGCGGCGGTGGTCTTCGAGCGCGGCGAGCAGGTGGTCACCGGCAAGTCGTGAAATGGTGACGCGACGATGATGACCCTGCTGCTGGTGGCCGCGCTGACGGCCGCGCCCGTCGAGCCCTGGAAGACGACGACGATGCCCGGCCCGATGCCCGCCCCCACGACGCACGGGTGGGCCGAGGTCAACGGCATCAAGCTCTACTACGCGACCTGGGGCGCCGGCCTGCCGGTCATTCTGCTTCACGGCGGCGCAGGCAACGGCGACCACTGGGCGGGCCAGGTGTTGGCGCTCGCGGCGAAGTACCAGGTCATCGTCGTCGACAGCCGTGGGCACGGCCGGAGCACGCGCGACGCCACGCCGCTGAGCTACCAGTTGATGGCCGACGACGTCATCGCGCTGATGGACCACCTGCACCTCGAGCAGGCTGCGCTGGTGGGCTGGAGCGACGGCGGCGCTACCGCCATCGACCTCGCCGTCCGCCACCCCGAGCGCGTCAGCAAGCTCGTCGCCTACGCGACCAACTTCGACCTCGCGGGCACCAAGCACAGCGACACCCCCTCGACCTTCGCCGCCTACTTCGCGCGCTGCGCAGCCGACCACGCGAAGCTCTCCGCGACCCCGAAGGACTACCAGGGCCTCCAGGCCGCGCTCCGCCCGATGTGGCGCACGCAGCCGAACTTCACCAGGGCGCAGATCGCCGCCATCTCCGTGCCCACGCTGGTGCTCGACGGCGCACACGACGAGATCATCCGCCAGGAGCAGGTGCGCGAGATGGCGGCGCTCGTCCCCGGGGCGAAGCTGGTGCTGATCCCCGACGGCAGCCACTTCGCGCTCTTCCAGCAGCCCGCGGCGTTCAACCGCGCGGTGCTCGACTTTCTCGAGGCGAAGCCGAACCCCTGATCAGCGGTGCTGCGTCCCTCGAGGCGGTTCGCGCGGCGGCGTAGGGGGGAGGGCGTCGCCACTCCTTCGAAGCCAACCCGCTCGTCTGCTTCAGGCGGCGGCGACCTGTGCGCTGACGTGCGCGAAGACCGCGTTCCGTTGGCGCGCGCGGTGCAGCGAGGGCTGACGTCATGTCCCCCGCGATGGTCCTCCCCATCCTCTTCGAGGTGCCCCAAGGGCCGAAGGCCTTGGATGCACACCATCAAATTGACCGCGGGATCGTCAAAATGAGCCCCACCCCGATTCCGTTGAGCGTCCGTGCGCCGCTGGCGATCACCCAGGAGGCTTCGATCGGCGAAACCCTCGGCGGGTACGACATCGAGCGGTCACTGGGGGAAGGCACGATGGGCCGGGTGTTTCTGGGCCGGCATCGACAGCTCGGCCGACACGTGGCGCTCAAGGTGCTCCGCGACGAGCTGATCAAGGAGCGGCAGCTGGTGCAGCGCTTCATGCAAGAAGGCCGCATCGTCAACCAGATCGACCACGCGCACATCGTCGAGGTGTACGACTTCGTCGAGACGCACGGGCCCGAGCGCGTCTACTGCGTGATGGAGTACCTGCAGGGCGAGACGCTCGCGCAGCGCATGGCGGCCCACGCCCCGTCCCTGGCGAGCGTGCGCCGCATGGGGCGGGAGATCGCCAGCGCCCTGGGGGCCGCGCACGCCGCCGGCGTCGTGCACCGCGACCTCAAGCCCGAGAACATCTTCCTCGTCAGCCGCGAGGGCCGTGACGACTGGGTCAAGGTGCTCGACTTCGGCATCGCCAAGAGCGCGCCGTGGCAGGGCGAGGTGAACCTCGTCGAGAGCCAGCTGGGGAACCTGCTGGGCACGCCGCGCTACATGGCCCCCGAGCAGATGTCCGGGCTCGAGGTGGACGGGCGCACCGACGTCTACGCGCTGGGCACCATCCTCTATGAGCTCGTCGCCGGGAGGCCTCCCTTCGAGACCGAGGCCTTCGGGCAGCTCGCCGCCGACATCATCACCCGGCCGCCGCCGCCGCTGCCCCGGTACACGGCCGCCGGCGAGAGCCTGCCCGCCCCGCTGGCCGCGCTGATCATCGCGTGCCTCTCGAAGCTCCCTCGCGAGCGGCCCCCCTCGATGAAGGCCGTCGAGTCGCTCCTCTCGGACACCCCGACGCGCCCGCACCGCGGGAGACTGCGCGCGGTCGGGGCGGGCGTCGCGGCGCTGGCGGCGCTGGCCCTCGTGCTCGCGGTGCGCCCGGCGCCCACGGCGACCGCTCGGCCGCCAGTGGAGGACGAGGTCATTCGTGCGCTGCCAGCGCTCGCCCCGGTGCCCCCGCCGTCCGCGGTGCAGCTCCTGGTGACGACGCAGCCGCCGGGCGCGCTGGTGGTCCGCGTCGATTCCGGCCAGGCGCTGGGCCGCACGCCGCTCGACCTCCTGCTCGC
Source organism: Myxococcales bacterium (assembly GCA_038248085.1). GTDB lineage: Bacteria > Myxococcota > Myxococcia > Myxococcales > Myxococcaceae > Archangium_A. Next base: position 2,591 of record JBBRUE010000341.1, read on the forward strand.
GCGCGCGACCGCACCGGTCCTGCTCCGCGTCGAGCTGCCCGGCTACGCGCGGCAGGAGCACGACGTCGAGCTCGATGCGAGTCGCGACCTCGAGCTGACCCTCGTCGCGCTCCCGAAGCCCGTCCGTCGACCTCCGCCGCCGGTGACCAATGGCGTTCTCGATCCGTACTGAGGGGCGGCGCCTGGTCGCCCTCGGCCTGGGGCTCGTGCTGACGCTCGCGGGCGAGGTGCGGGCCCAGACCACCCCTGACGACGTCGAGGCCACGGCGCGGGCCGCAGCGGCAGACGGCCGCACCGCCTTCGACGCCGGCGACTACCCCCGGGCCATCGCGCGCTACGAAGAGGCGTACCGCCTGAAGGTGGCGCCGGCCCTGCTCTTCAACCTCGGGCAGAGCCATCGGCGCGCCGGTCACCTCGAGCGGGCCACCTTCTACTTCGGGCGCTACCTCGAGACGGATCCACCCGAAGCCCAGGCGAAGATCGTCGCCACGTTGCTCCTCGAGCTGAAGGTCGAGCGGGGACGGGCCGACGCTGCCCAGCAGGTCGAGCTCGCACAGACGCGCCTGGCCCTGGCGCAGGCCGAGACGGTGGCGCTGAATCGACGGCTCGATCTCGAGCGGGCGCTCAAGGAGAAGCCGGCGGCCGCCCCGCCCCTCGTCACGCGCTGGTGGTTCTGGGGCGCCCTCGGCGTCATCACCGTCGGCGCGACCATCGCGGTCATCGCGGCCACCGCGCCCCAGCCCTCGCCCACCACGCTCCCGCCGATCAACGCCCGATGAGGTTCCCGATGCCGCTCCTGCTGCCGACGCTCCCGCTCCCGCTCGGGCCACGCTGCGCCGACGTCGCCGCGGCCACACCCGCTGTCCCGGCCAACACCCGATGAGGTTCCCGATGCGGCTCGTGGTCTTCTCGTTTCTCCTCGGGCTGGGCTGCGCCGACGCGAGCCGCCTGCTGGGCACGGCGCTCCTCGTCACCACCGAGTCGGACGCCACCGTCGTCGAGCAGCTCCGCTACCAGGCGACCGGTGACGCGGGCGCGCTGGTCTTCGGGCCGACGCTGCGACCCGAGCTCGCCGCGGGGCAACTCCCCGGCAAGAGCGTGGTGCGCGTGCTGCTGCGCGACGACGAAGCGGGGCAGACGGTCGCCGTGCGCGTCGAGGGGCTCTTCGCCGGCGCGGTCGTCGCCGAAGGCCAGGCGCTGGTGCGCGTGGAGCGGGGACGCGAGGTCCGGGTGACGGTGACCTTGCTCGCGCCGGCGAGCGCGTGCGCGGGCTGTCGCGCCGCCAACGGGGACTGCCTGTCTGCGACGAGCGCCGCCTGCGGCCAGGACGGGGCGAGCTGTGTGTCATGTGACGCCCTCACCGCCGAGACCTGTGGGCCCGACGGCCGGTGCGCCTGTGGCGACGGCCCGCCCTGCAGCCTCGCCATCGGCGGGGATCGCTGCGTAGGCGGCGTGTGCCAGTGCGGCAGCGGGGCGGCCTGCGAGCCGGGGCAGGAGTGTCTCCAGCGCGCCTGCCAGTGCACGGCCGCGTCGTGCGCCGGCTGCTGCGCGGGCGGGCGCCGTCTGACGGGCTCCGTCACCGCCGCGTGCGGAGTCCAGGGCGCGGCGTGTCTCGACTGTGGAGGCACCCCGTGCAACGGCGGGCAGTGCGCGGCCTCGTTGTGCAACGCCGCCAATTGTCCGGGCGGTTGCTGCTCGGGGACGTCGTGCCTTGCGGGGCGTGACGCGCTCGCGTGCGGCACGGGAGGCGCGGCGTGCCTCGGCTGCGGTGCCGCCGGGTGTGACGGAGGGGCCTGTGACGGCACGTGCAACGCCGCGACGTGCCCCGGCGGCTGCTGCCAGGCCGGCCAGTGTGTCACCGGGCGCTCGGGCGCCACCTGTGGCACCGGCGGGGTCAGCTGCGCGGCGTGCACCGGCTCGTGCACCAGCGGCACGTGCGTGGGCGGGTGCGGCCCGGCCACCTGTCCCAACGGCTGCTGCCAGGGCGGGGTGTGCCAACGCGGGAACGCCGCGAGCGCCTGCGGCACGGGCGGCGTGGCGTGCACCGCCTGCACCAGCGGGAATTGCTCGCACGCGGAGGTGTGCGTACCGAGCTGCAACGCGATGACCTGCCCCGGCGGGTGCTGCGACGCGCTCGACGTCTGCCTCGCGGGGACGTCGGCGTCAGCCTGCGGTACGGGCGGCGCCACCTGCGCGAGCTGCGGCGCGGGCAGTTGCGCGGCGCGGGCGTGCGTGGCCTCGGGGTGCAGCGCGGCGAACTGCGCCGGCGGCTGTTGCGAGAATGGCCAGTGCCTCCCGGGCACGGCGCAGGCGTCGTGCGGGACCGGCGCCGCGAGTTGTCTCGACTGCAGCCCGGGCACCTGCGGCGTGAACGGCACCTGCGTGGGGAGCGTGTGCGACGCGACCTCGTGTCCGAGGGGTTGCTGCGCCGCGGGCGTGTGCCAGGCGGGCACGTCGAAGCAGGCGTGCGGCGACAACGGCGCGAGGTGCGCCTCGTGCTCGGGATCCCGGCGCTGCGTCAACAACGAGTGCCGGTGAGTGGTGCGGCGCTCGCATCGGGTGATCGCCTGACGTGGCACCACCCACGGGCCCCGTAGGGTTTGGCTTGATGAACCGAACCGCGCTCTTCCTCGGCAGTGCAGTGCTCCTCGGCCTGCTCGCCCTCGTCGGCTTCGTCCCGCGCACCTCTGAAGTGTGATGCATGACCCCTCACTCCCTGCCGACCTGCCCTGCGCAAGGGTGCCCGTCCGTGCCAAACGTGGCAGGCCCCGCATGCCGGTCGATCAGTGGCGCGCCGACGGTGACCGCCGCTGAGCCGTCGGAGCGACGAAGTCGAACACGCCGAGCAGTCAGGCCGCGACGGGCGCCGGTCGGGCGACGGCCACGCGCAGCGCACCCGCGGTCGACCCCACGATGGCGACCACCACGCACAGGCAGGCGAGCATCAGGCTGTTGAGCGCCTGGGTCGCGCACGCCGTCATGAGGGCCTGCAGGTCGGCGGGCGCAGCGTTCGCGGACGCCTTCACCAGGCCGGTGAGGCCCCACATCGTGCCGAGGAACCCAGTCGCGATGGTCAGCGCGCTGAGCGACACGACGAGGGGAACGAAGCGACGTTCTGGGCGGGCTGCCAATACGAGGGACGAGAGCACCGCCAGGAAACCGAACAACATCGTCGGGTACATCGTCCAGCCACCTTCGTTGAAGAAGTCCGCCATGGAGCGCTCCGGGTTGAGGGTTGCGGCTCCAGACAACGACGCCACGCCGAGGTTCCTCCAGGCGGTGGGAGCGCGGGGTACGGCAGATCCGACCAGGAACTGCGGCAGAGGCGGTGCGAGGTGGGTGAAGGGCGCACGCGGTGCTCGCCTCGAGCGGGCCCCTCACCACGCGCGTTTCGTCACCAGGGTGCTCGGCGACGGGAAGGGGTCTCCCGACGCATCATCGTTGATGACAGTCGGCGGGTCGCTCGGCCGCCAAACTCGTCGCGCGCGTCAACAAAGTTGATGCGTCGGGAGACCCCCGCCCCCCGGCGTCCCAGCTTGGGTCCCTCGCGTTCGGGGTCGGGAGGCTCGCTCGGTCGGGGCATGGCCTGAGCGCGCGAGTTCGTCGTTCTGTATCGGATCGAGCACGTACTGGTCGCCAAGGGGCCCCGAACTGTTCATCGGCGTGATCATCGCCATGTCCGGCCGATGCACTGGCTCGTTGTAAAACTGCACGACCGCCGGCAGCTTCCCGGCTGGCAACGTCTCTTCCGGGAACCCGAGCACGTGCAGGTCACCGGCTGAGTGGGCCGCAGCGTCACGCGGCCGGGCGCACCTGGCGCGCCGCGAGGCGAAGAGATCCACCGGCTCGAGCACTTCGCGCCATTCGACTGAGGCAGACTCGCCCGCACGATGACGCCCACCCACCCGAGCCCGAACCCGCTCAGCCGTCGCCGCTTTCTCCTCGCCGGAGGCCTCGTGGGGGGTGCGCTGGCCGTCGGAGGCGCGCTCCTGATGCGCGGTGGAGGCGACGCGCACTACGCCGCGTTGCTCGCCGGGGTGACCCCGCGCGTGCTCTCGATGAAGGAGCTCGGCGTGCTGACTGCGTTCTGCGATCGCGCCTGTCCTCCCGACGGCGACGACTGCCCGGGCCCGCGCCAGACCCGGGTGGCCGAGCGGGTCGACAAGGAGCTCAGCTTCCACACCCCCACCATGCAGAGCGACGTGAAATCGGCGCTGCTGTTGCTCGAGCACGGAGGCCTGCTCCACGGCTCGAGCACGCGCTTCACCCGCCTCGCCCCCGACGCGCAAGACGCGTACCTCACCCGCATGGGCATCGACGGCAACGCGCTCGAGCGCCAGGTGTTCGCCAACCTCAAGCTGCTCGCCGTCTTCTTCCACTACTGCGATGAGCGCACGTGGAAGGGCATCCACTACGAGGGCCCGCTGATGCCCCGCAAGGCGCCGGTCGCCGACTCGAGGGTGTCATGAAGGAGGAACTCCGCAGCAAGGTCCTCGAGTGGGACCGCGTCGATTCGTCGCGCACCGAGACCGTCGACGTGGTGGTCATCGGCACCGGCTGCGGCGGGGCCATCGTGGCGCGCGAGCTGGCCCGCGCCGGCAAGAAGGTGCTGATGCTCG
>JBBRUE010000342.1:0-7198 GCA_038248085.1 Myxococcales bacterium
CACGGAGCGGCAACGTCTTCGGAAAAAGGCCTTTCATGACTCTCCAAAGGTACAGCAAAAACACTTCAATGCAAGAGCCCTCAAAACTCCTTGCAACTCATGCCTGAACAGATGTCCGAACCCAGTATTCGGTTCATTTGAAAAACATGTAGTTTTGATTCCCGAGGAACATCAGCCATCTGGCAGTCGCGCTGTTAAAGGCTGGGCGTGCTCGACCTCGTTCTCGTCGGTGGCGGACTCGCCAATGGGCTGCTCGCCTGGCGGTTGGTGATGACCCGGCCCGACGTCTCTTTCGTGCTGCTGGAAGCCGGTTCCACGCTGGGCGGAAACCACACGTGGAGCTTCCACGGAACTGACGTGACGAAGGCGCAGCTCGAGTGGCTGTGGGTGCTGTGTTCCAAGTCGTGGCCGTCGCACGACGTCGTCTTCTCCGGTGAGCCGCGGCGCATCGGAGGCGGCTACCACTCGATCAAGAGCGAGGACTTCCACTGGAAGTTGATGGAGCAGCTCAAGGACCGCGTGCGGCTCCGCAGCCAGGTGATCGACGTCAGGGCGACGCGCGTCACGCTGGCGTCGGGCGAGGTGATCGAGGCGAAGGCAGTGATCGACGGGCGCGGGTTCTCGGCGGCGCCCACCTGGCCGTGCGGTTTCCAGAAGTTCCTCGGTCTCGACCTCGAGTTGGAGGCCCCGCACACGCTCGAGGTGCCCTTGTTGATGGACGGCCGGGTGGAGCAGCACGACGCGTTCCGCTTCGTCTACCTGCTGCCGTGGGACGAACGCCGGGTGCTGGTGGAAGACACCTCTTACTCGGACGACGCGAGGCTCGACCTGCCGGTGCTGCGCGAGCGCATCTCGAAGTACCTGGCGGAGCGCGGGTTGCGGGTGGCGAGAATCCACCGCGAAGAGGCGGCGTCGCTGCCCATTCCCCTCTCGGGCGAGGCGCCGGCGTTCGATCGCCCGGTGATCGGCGTGGCGGCCGGGCTCTTCCACGCCACGACGGGCTATTCGCTGCCGATGGCGGTCGACGTGGCCGAGGCGATCCCCAGGCTGACCGACCTCGGCGCGCCGGCGATCACCGCCTGGCTGCAGCAACACACGCGGCGGCACTGGCGCCAGCACCGCTTCTTCCGGTTGCTCAACCGCATGCTCTTCCGGGGCGCGGTGCCCAGCCAGCGGGTGAAGATCTTCGACTCGTTCTACGGCCACGACGAGGCGACGATCGCGCGCTTCTACGCAGGCACGTTGACCATGGGCGACATGTTCCAGGTGCTGTCGCGCGGGGCGACCACGGTGCCGGCCGGTCGGGCGATCCGCGCGGCCCTCTCGGGCGGTTGACCGGGCTCCTGAGGCTCAGATTCTCGTGACACCCTCGCCCCGACTGTCGGCTCTCCGTGGCCGATGCGTCGCGGAACTAACTGTAATAACTGATATTTGGTGGCGGCACAGGTCATGCTGTTCGCTCGGGCCTTCCCCGGAGCTTGACCATGATCAAACACATCAGCAGCGCGGCGTTGGTCTTCACCCTCGGACTGACCCTCGCCAGTCGCCCCGCCGAAGCCTGTGGTTGTTTCGCGCCCCCTGATCCAACGGTGCCGATCGTCCAGGCCGGGGAGCGCATCCTCTTCGCGGTCGAGAACGGGGTCGTCACCGCGCACATCCAGATCCAGTACGCGGGCGATGCGAAGGACTTCGGGTGGCTGCTCCCGTTGCCCTCGGTGCCGACGTTGAAGCTGGGCACGGAAGAGCTCTTCACCCAGCTCATCGCCACCACCCAGCCGCGCTACTTCGTGACGACGACCACCACCGGCTCGTGCGGCGGCTTCGGGCTCGGCCGGTTCGCCAGCGCGGCGCCGTCAGCGGCCTTCGACGGCGCCGAGAGCGGGGGTGGCGGGTCGCCCCTGGTGACGCAGGCGTCGATCGGCCCCTACGACTACGCGGTGCTCCGCGCCGACTCGAAGGACGCCATGTTCAACTGGCTGACGAGCAACCACTACTTCATCCCCACGGGGACCGACGCGACGGTCGGCCCGTACATCCGCCCGGGCGGCTACTTCCTCGCGCTCAAGCTCAAGAGCGGCAAGTCGGCGGGCGACATCCAGCCGGTGGTGCTGAACTACCCGTCGGATCTCCCGATGATCCCCATCATCCTCACCAGCGTCGCGGCGCAGCCGAACATGGGCATCCAGGTGTGGATGCTCGGCGCCGGGCGCGCGATTCCCCGCAACTACAACCACGTGGTCATCAACGACGCGCAGCTCGACTGGCTCAACCAGGCGAAGAACTACAACGACGTGATCATCCGCGCGGTCTCCGAGGCGCCCGAGAAGCACGCCTTCGTCACCGAGTACGCCGGCACGAGCAACGTGATGCTCAACGTCCTCGACGCGGCGGACCGGTTCGGCAGCGTCGCCACGCTCTCGGCGATCACCGACCCCGGCACGTTCGTGCAATACCTCTACGATCACGGCTACGCGCCGAACGCCTCCAGCTCGATGGGCTTCAGCTTCCCGTCTCAGGCGCTGCTGCCCCAGGTGAAGAACCTGGTGCTGACCGCGATCCCCTTCCCTCCGGGCCTGACGGGCGTGGTCACCGAAGACGGCTTCCTGCAGCAGCTCTCGTTCTACCTGGGTGACTACCGCCAGATGAACCCGGCGCGATTCGAGGGCTACACCTTCACCTTCGACGCGCCCGCCCTCGCGGCCCAGCTCGACGAGAAGGTGGTGCGGCCGACGCGCGAAGCCGGCCAGCTGTTCCGCAACTTCCCGAAGCTGACGCGGCTCTACACGACGCTGTCCCCCGAGGACATGACCCGCGACCCGGTCTTCAGCTTCAACGCCACGCTGCCCGACGTGTCGCGCGACCACACGGCGAAGTTGAACATCGTGTGCGGGTTGATCTCCGGCGACTCGTCGTCGGCCGCGGCTACGCTCACCACCGAGCAGGGCTGGAGCTTCCACCTCGACAACCAGGGCACGCCGCGGGACCTCACGATCGGGCCGAGCGCGCTGCGCATCGAGACGCTCGCCGACGAGGGCGCGCCGAAGGTGCTCACCGACAACGCGGCGCTGGTTGGCGAGAAGATCGGCTGTGGCTGCACCGCGGTCGATCCGCTCGGCCTGGGGCTCGTGGCGCTGGTGGCTGCGCTCCGTCGTCGCCGCACGAACTGATGCGCGCCGCGCTGATCAGCATCGCCTCGCTGGCGCTGTTCGCCTGCCCCGAGCCGTACCGGCCCGACCCGCCGGAAGATCCCGACTCGGGCATCACCGGTGACCCCCTCTGGCCCGACGGCACCGTCGAGCTGGGGACCCCGATGGCCGACGAGGTGACCTGGCAGTCGATGCCGGCGGAGCTGGAACTGCACGCCGGCGCCCAGGGCGGCTTCCACGTGCCGGTGCTCTACCGCGTCACCGGCAAGGTGCAGCCGGGCGTCACCTTTGACCACCGCGTGCGCCGGACCCGCGACGGCGTGCTCGTCAGCCGGGGCAGCCGCCAGTGGGACATCACCGCGACGGACGGCGGCTCGTGGACCACCGATTACCCGGTCACGATCTTCATGTGCCCCACGCCTGTTGGGGTGAACGTCGAGGGCGAAGCGCTGACCATCGAGGTGACGCTCACCAGGGCCTCGGGCACCTTTCTCGGCCGCGCGACGGCGAAGACCGTGCTCCGCTGCCCGAGCGCCAACCAGGCCTTCTGCCAATCGATCTGCAAGGGGTAGTCATGAACCGCATCGTCGTGATCTGCGGCGCCTGGCTCGCGCTCGCCGGGTGTGTGGAGCCGCGAGAATGGCAGACTACGGCGACGGGGCTCGACGAGGCGCTGATGTCCGTCGGAGGCAACTCCGAGCGTGACGTGTGGGCCGTCGGGGCCGACACGGGGAACGGCCCGCTGGTGCTCCACTGGGACGGCACGCGCTACACGCGACTCGTCACCGGCACGCGCGGCCACCTGTGGTGGGTGCACAGCTTCGCCGATGGCTCCGCGTTCTTCGGCGGCGCGCGCGGAACGGTGTTGCAGTGGAACGGGAGCGAGTTCATCAGGCACGAGACGCCCGGGCTCGCGCGGCAGACGGTGTTCGGCCTGTGGGGTGCTTCCGCGAACGACGTCTACGCGGTGGGGAGCGGCACCTCGGGTCGCCGCGGGTTCCTCTGGCACTTCGACGGCACGGCGTGGAGCGAGGTGGCGCTGCCTGGTGACGTCCCGCTGCACGACGGCGAGACGCCCGGGCTGTTCAAGATCTGGGGCTCCGGGGCCGACGACGTGTGGGCTGTCGGCGGTGAGGGGCTCGTGCTGCACAAGGGCGCCGCGGGCTGGGAACGCCGGGTCATCGATCGCAGCGACACGCTCTTCACGGTGCAGGGTCGCGCGGGCCAGGTGCTGATCTCCGGGGGCGGGCGCGCGGCGGTGCTGCTCGAGGGTGACGGGACCACCTGGAAAGACGTCTCCCCGGCTTCGGTGGGGCTGGTCCAGGGCGTCGCCACGGACCCGAGCGATTCGGCGAAGGCCTTCGCGGTGGGGGAAGGCGGCTCGATCTTCCAGCGCTCGAGCCAGGGGTGGAGCCGCGTCGCGCATGGGCTCTCGCTCGACGTCGAGTCGCTGCACGCGGTGTGGGTCGACCCGAAGGGCGGCGTGTGGGCGGTCGGCGGCAAGGTGCTGACGACGCTGACCGGCGGGGCCCTGGTGCGCCTCGCGCCGAAGAAGGCCGCGACGTACGAGCAGCCTGCGAAGCCGCTGCCTCCGGAGGTCGCCTGTCCTGCGGCGCAGATCGATCCCGCCGAGGGCCAGTCGATCGCGCGGCGCTGGGACGAGCAGATTCTGTGGGCGATCCGGCGCGACCTGCCGCGCCCCACCGTGCACGCGCGCAACCTGTACCACCTGTCTTCCGCGATGTGGGACGCGTGGGCCGCGTACAGCCCGGCGTCACGCGGGGTGTTCAGCGCCGAGCGGGTGACGGCGACGGACACCGAGGCCGCGCGCCAGGAGGCGATCAGCTACGCCGCCTTCCGCATGCTGGACCACCGCTACAAGAACGCCGTGGCCGGCAACGTCTCGCAGGCCTGCTTCCGCGCGTTGATGACCAGGCTCGGGTACGCACCCGACGACACCACCATCACCGGCGACTCACCGCGCGCGGTGGGCAACCGCATCGGCCAGGCGGTCCTCGACGCCACCGCGAACGACGGTTCGAACGAGCAGAACAACTACGCCGACACGACGTCCTTCATGGCCGTCAACCCGGCGCTGTCGGTCGAGAACCCCGGCGTGCCGGCGATGGACATCGATCACTGGCAGCCGCTCGATCTCGCGATCGCCGCGACGCAGAACGGCATTCCGCTCGCCGCGGGCGTGCAGAAGTACATCGGCGCGCAGTGGGGGCACGTCACGCCCTTTGCCCTGACCCGCTCGGCGCCCGGCGCGGTGTACGTCGACCCTGGTGCCCCGCCGATGCTCACCCCCGCCACCATGGACTGGGTGGTCGAGGTGATCCGCAAGAGTTCCCAGCTCGCGGTGAACCCCGTCGAGACGATCGACATCTCGCCCGGCGCGTACGGCAACAACCCGCTGGGCAACAACACCGGCGCAGGTCACCCGCTGAACCCGATGACCGGACAGCCCTACGCGCCGCAGGTGGTGCCGTTGGGGGACTTCGGCCGGGTGATGGCCGAGGTGTGGGCCGACGGTCCCAGGTCCGAGACGCCGCCGGGGCACTGGAACGTGATCGCCAACCAGGCGTTCGAGCACCCGCGCTTCGTTCGCAAGTGGCAGGGCACCGGGCCGACGCTCTCGCCGCTCGAGTGGGACGTGCGCGCATACCTCGCGATCAACGGCGCGCTCCACGACGCGGCCATCGCGGCGTGGGAGCTCAAGCGGGTCTTCACCTGCTCGCGGCCGATCACCCTCATTCGCACCAGCGCGGCGCTCGGCCAGTCGAGCGATCCAGCGCAGGCGTCGTACAACGTGAAGGGGCTCCCGCTGGTCCCCGGGCTGATCGAAGTGGTGACCGCGCAGACCGCCGCGCCCGGTGGGCGACACGCGGGCCTCGAGAGCGCCATCGGGCAGGTGGTGGTGCACACCTGGAAGGGGGAGCCCGGCGACATTCACCGCGTGCTGGGCCTGGGCTGGCTGCGCGCCGTCGAGTGGGTGCCGTACCAGAAGCGCGACTTCGTCACGCCCGCCTTCCCCGGCTTCATCTCGGGCCACAGCACCTTCAGCCGCGCCGCCGCGCAGGTGCTGACGCTCGCCACCGGGAGCCCGTACTTCCCCGGTGGGCTGGCGGAGTTGCCGGTCGCCGCGGGGAACTCGCTCACCTTCGAGGCCGGGCCGAGCCAGCCCGTGGTGCTGCAGTGGGCGACGTATTTCGACGCGGCCGACCAGGCCGGGCAGTCGCGCCTGTGGGGCGGCATTCACATCGTGCCCGATGACTTCTCGGGCCGGCAGGTGGGCTCGCAGGTCGGCACCAGCGCGTTCGCCCGGGCCGAGTCGTTCTTCTAGAGCCACGACGTCTTGGGGAAGCGCGTGGAGTTGTCGTCGCGTTTATTTTGACCAGATTGTGCCCTGTGAAGCACATTGGTATGACCAATGTGCTTTCAAGAGCACTATTTCAACAAAATCGCTGAAGCGCCAAAGGTACTGCCTTCAGCCGATCAGCGCCTCGTGGAGCGCCTTCGTCAGCGCCTTCACGTGCTCGCGCTTGACGACCATCGTCAACTGCAGGGCCGACCCGTAGCTCGCCGTTACGTGCGCGCCGAGCGCCTTCGCGGTCGCCAGCGCCTTGAGGGAGATCGACCAGTCGGCGTTGAGGCCCGACCCCACGCAGGTCACCGTGCCGTGATCTTCGATCAGCGTCACCTCGGCGGGGAGCTTCGCGCGCAGGGCATCGGGGCCATGCATGTCGTGAACCGGGACCACCGCCATCGTCCCCGCATCATCGGAGAGCAGGTTGCGGCCCTTCACCTGCTGCGCGTCGAGGAGCGCGAGCAGGGCCTCGGGCGCCTGCTTGGTCGCGAAGATCCACACGTCGGTCTCGCAGGTCACGCCCTTCACGCGGGTCGGGCTCGGAGTGGCCTGGATCGACGTGCCCGTCCCCTTCCCGTACGTCGACTTCGCGTGGATGACGATGCCCTTCTCGCGGGCGAACTCCACGGCCTGCGCGTTGAGCACCTTGGCCCCGGCCGACGCGAGCTCCTGCATCTCGTCG
>JBBRUE010000343.1:0-7184 GCA_038248085.1 Myxococcales bacterium
CGCCATGCGCCCCGGAGGAACGGGTGGGTGCTCGATCAGGTACTGCGAGCCGAGGAGTCCCTGCTCTTCGGCCGCCACCGCCGCGAAGAGCACGCTGCGCTTCGGCGCCTTCGGGAGTTCGCTGAAGTACCGCGCGATCGCCAGCATCCCCGCGACCCCCGACGCGTTGTCGACGGCGCCGTTGTAGATGACGTCTTCGCCAGGCACCCCGCCCTCCTTCTTGCCGAGGTGATCGTGGTGCGCGGTGAAGACCACCACCTCCTGCTGGAGCGTCGGGTCGGAGCCGCGCAGCACCCCCAGGACGTTCCCGCTCGTCTTGCGGGCGACGGTGTTGCCGAACGTGGTGCTCAACGTCACGCCGAGCGGCACCGGGACGAACTTCCGCGAGTTGGCCGTGGTGCGGAGCGCGTCAAGGTCCTTCCCGGTGAGGCCGAGGAGCTTCCGGGTCGCGGCCTCGGTGAGCCATCCCTTCACCTGGAGCTGATGCTCGGCCGTCACCGCGGGCAGTTCGAACTGCTCACCGGTCCACGAGGTCTGAACCACCGTCCACGGGTACCCCGCCGAGGGCGTGGTGTGAATGATGAGGCACCCCACGGCCCCGAGCTTGCGGGCCTGCTCGTACTTGTAGTCCCAGCGGCCGTACCAGAGCCGCGCGCGACCCGCGAAGAGCGACGGGTCATCCTCGGGGTCGTTGTTCATCACCACCAGCACCTTGCCGGCGAGCGCGGCGCCCTTGAAGTCGTCCCACTGGAACTCGGGAGCGCGGATGCCGTAGCCGACGAAGACGAGCTCCGCGTGGTCGAGGCTCGAGTCCTTCTGCGCGTGGCCCGAGAGCGCGATGAAGTCGTCCCGGAACTTGAGGGTCAGCCCCGCGTCCGGCGTCCGCAACGTCAGCGTGTCCGGGTGACCGGTGACGCCGACGAGCTCGACGGGCTGGATCCACCCACCATCAGGCGCCACCGGCGCGAGTCCGAACGCTTCGAACTGGGTGGCGATGTACTGCTCCGCGAGCCGATCACCGGGCGTCGCGGGGCCCCGCCCCTCCAGCAGATCCGACGCCAGGAAACGGATGTGCCCCTGCAGCTCAGCGGCCTCGATCGGCTTGACGCCGGGCGAGGCGGTGAGCACGGCGACGACGATCAGGATCATCCGTCAGCTCGCCGCGAGGGGCGCGACCTTCCACGTGGTGCCCGCGGGCGAGTCCATGATCTCCACGCCCAGGGCCTTCGCCTCCGCGCGGATGCGGTCCGACTCCGGGAAGTTCTTCGCTGCCCGGGCATCGGCGCGCGCCTGGATCATCGACTCCACCTGCTTGGGGTCGATGCCGCGCACGACGACCTGGCGATCGCGGTGGCGCAGCAGCCACTCCGAGGCGTCCGACTCGAAGAGCCCGAGCGCGCTGGCGACCTTGCGCACGACATCGCGGAGCGCCACCAGCGTGCGCCCCACCATCGGCTTGTCCTTCACCGGCGGCTTGTCGGTGAGCAGGTTCAGTTCGGCGAAGAGCCCCGAGAGCACGCCAAGCGCGCCGGTGAAGTTGAAGTCGTCGCTCATCTGCACATCGAACTCGGTGAGGAACCGCTGCGGGTCCCCGTGGAGCGGGCCGGTGCCGAAGTCCTTCCCCACGATGCGCTCGTCGACCTTCTTGAGCGTCTCGTAGAAGTACTCCATGCGCGCCTCGGCGTCGGCGAGCGACTTGTCGCTGAAGGCGAGCTGCTGGCGGTAGTGCGTCGAGAGGAAGAAGTAGCGCAGCCCTTCCGCGTCGACCCGCTGGAGCGCGTCGCGCAGCCGCACCACGTTCCCGAGCGACTTCGACATCTTCGCGCCCTCGAGATCGAGGAAGCCGCCGTGCATCCAGGTGTTGCACAGCGTCTTGCCGCTGGCCGCCTCCGACTGGGCGATCTCGTTCTCGTGGTGGGGGAAGATCAGGTCGAGCCCGCCGCCGTGGAGGTCGAAGGTCTCACCGAGGTACTTGCTGCTCATCGCCGAGCACTCGATGTGCCAGCCGGGCCGGCCCGCGCCCCACGGTGACGACCACGACGGCTCGCCGGGCTTCGCCGCCTTCCACAGCGCGAAGTCGAGCGGGTCGCGCTTCTGATCCTCGTTGATGATCTCGCGATCGCCGGCACCCGACAGCAGGTCGTCGACCTTCCGCTTCGAGAGCTTGAGGTAGTCGGGGTACTTGCGAACCTCGAAGTACACGTCGCCCTTCGACTCGTAGGCCACGCCGCGGCTGATCAGCTTCTCGATGATCGCGATGATCTCGGGGATCGTCTCTGAGACCTTGGGCGAGACGTCAGGCGGGAGCAACCGCAGCGCCGTCATGTCCGCCTCGAACTCGCCGACGAAGCGGGCCGCGAGCGCGATCGGGTCCTCCCCGGTCTCCTTCGCGGCCTTGATGATCTTGTCGTCGACGTCCGTGTAGTTGCGCACGTAGCGAACCTCGAAGCCCCGGTACCGCAGGTAGCGCACGATGGTGTCGAAGGACGTGAAGGTCCGGGCGTTGCCGATGTGCACGAAGCTGTAGACCGTCGGACCGCAGACGTAGACCCCCACTTTCCCGGGGGTTATGGGCTGGAGCGGAACCTTCGCCTGCTGCATCGTGTTGAAGACGCGAATCTCGGGGGCACTCATGGGGCTGGGCACTTTACCCACAGGCAACCATTGGTGTCAGATGTGCGATACTTCGTCACTTTCAGTGGCCTCAAAAGGAGTTCGTCATGCCCCCCAACCCCAAGCGCCCTTCTCACGGGGAGCCAGTGACGGACGAGCAGATCCTCCAGGACGATGGCCGGCCGCAGCGGGTGGCGCAGCTCCCGAGCAAGAGCACCGGCGCGCGACGCTCGGTGAAGAAGGTCGAAGAGCACATCCCCACGTCCATCTTTGATACAGAGGCAGATCAGGAAATGCAGGCTGAGTACGGCGTCCAGGGATCAGAGTTCAAGCCGGCGTTTCTCTACGTGGAGCGCGGCCCGGGTGCGGGTCAGCTGCTCGAGGTGAAGCAGGGCTCGGTGGTCGTCGGGCGCGCGTCGGTCAGCGATCTGCGGCTGCAGCACCCGTCGATCTCCCGCCGGCACACCCAGATCAAGCGCGTAGGCGAACAGTTCTTCGTGAAGGATCTCGGCTCGCAGAACGGGACCTTCGTGAACAAGGAGCGCATCGCGACCGAGGTCGAGGTCAAGCCCGGCGACTCGATCGCCATGGGCAACGCGTTGCTCCGCCTGCGCGGTCCGCTGGCGAAGGGTGAGAAGCTGGGCGCCGCCGCGGCCGTGGTCGCGCCCGCGCCCGCGCCGGTCCTCGAGAAGGCCACCAAGTCACGCATCAGCACCGCGGTCGTCGCGCGCCCCTCGGGCCCGCAGACCGCGCCGAGCAGCACCGCGCTGAAGATCGCCGTCTTCGCGGGCGCCGTTGGGTTCAGCCTCGCAGCCGTGCTCGCCTTCGCGCTGGTCAAGACCATGTCGAACGACAAGGCGTCGCCCACCACCGTGGCGTCTGGTTCGAGCAAGAGCGACAAGTCGAAGCTCATCGACGACGCCATCAAGCGGAAGATGGCCGAGCAGCCCACGACCGGAGAGACGCCCCGCGCGTCCGACGACGACCTGGTCGAGGCCGATGACGCCGTCACGGTCAAGGAGCAGCCGAAGGCCCCCAACGTGATCCGGGCGCCGATGGTGACGTCCGCCCCGAGGGTGGCCGCCGTCTCGACGCCGCGGAAGACCGCGCCGGCCAAGGCCGCCGCCGACGACTCCGAGGACGAAGCGGCCGCCCCCGCGAAATCGGCAGGTGGCGCCAAGCGATCGCAGATCCTCGCGGCCTACGAGAAGGGCAACGCCGAGGCCTCGCTGGACGCCGCCAAGAAGGCCGGCGACAAGGAGCTCAGCGACAAGCTCTCGCGCTTCATCGCCGCCTACGACGCCGCCAACGACGCGATGATGTCGAACAACGGCAGCGCGGCGATCGCCAACTTCCAGAAGGCCCTGCAGCTCGACGAGGGCCTCTCGAGCGGCTGGGGCAAGTACGGGGCGGAGATCCGCCGCCAGCTCTCGAACCTCTACGTGCTCGTCGGACTCCAGTTCGTCAGCAACGGTGACCCCGAGAAGGCGAAGCAGGCGTTCCAGGGTGCGCTCAAGCACGACCCGAACAACGCCCGCGCCAAGCAGCAGCTCGCCAAGCTGGGCGCCGAGCCGGCCAAGTCGGCGGACGACGCGTTCGGTGACGAGGCCCCGACTCCGACGCCGAAGAAGGCGCCGAAGAAGGCCCCGGCGAAGACCTCGATCGACGACGCGTTCGGCGACTAGCGGGCGCGGCGCAGCGTCAGGCCGCGCACGAAGAGCCAGCCGTTGACCGCGGCGAACAGCAGCACGAACGAGAACATCGCCACGTTCCCGAAGTCCTTCCCCGGCGGTTGCTCGGCCAGAAGGATCCACTCCGCCTTGCCCCCGCTCCAGGTCTCGTACTCGCGGAACACGTCTTCGTAGCGCGCCCCCTCCACGCGCGAGAGCAGTCGCCCCCGGGCGAAGAAGGGGTTCTGCCGCGGCTGGGGCCGCTTGCCGTCCGGGAGGCGCCGGTTCTCGTCTTCGAAGCTGATGCGCTTGACGAGCACCGGGGTGTCGTTGACGCCGAGCACCACGAAGCTGCCGTCCTTCTCTTCGACGTACCAGCCGCGCACCGAGGGCACGCCGTGGAGCTGGGCGTAGCGGTTGGTGACGCCGCGATCGAGGTGGTAGTCGCCCTCGGCCCCCAGCTCGATCGGCGTGCGCGACGAGAAGAAGTACGCGGCGTCGGCGCGCATCCACCAGGCGAGGGTGAGCCCGGCGATCATCGCGATGGCGGCGACCGGGGGCAGCACCCCGACCCCGGGTCGCGCGAGGTTGCGCTCGAGGTGGGCAATGAGCTTCGACTGCTCGGCGAGCGGGTCGCTCTTCGGGGGTCCGTCGTCAGGCATAAGACGTGAAAAACCCCGGCTGCGCACGTAACGCAACCGGGGTTTGCTGGAAAACGCCGTCAGCGGCGGTGGATCACTCCACCAGCTTCTTGGGCTCTTCCTTCTTCTTCTTGTCGGGCTTCTCGGAGATCTCCGACATCTTGGGAGGGTTCTCCGGGATGTTGAAGATCTTCTTCAGGTCGTTCTCGATGTCCTGCTCGGTGACGCCCTTGGCGAAGGCCAGCTCCTTGATCAGGAGCGAGCGCGCGGTGTCGAGCATCTTGCGCTCGCCAAACGAGAGGTCCTTGTCGCCCTTGAGCAGGTACAGATCGCGGAGCACTTCGGCGATCTCGAACACGGAGCCCGTCTTGATCTTCTCCATGTACTCCCGGTAGCGCCGGTTCCACGTGGTGGAGTCGACCGAGATGTCCTTCTCCTTGAGGATTGCGTACACCTGACGCACGTCGTCCTCGGAGATGATCTCGCGGAGCCCGACCTGGCCGATCTTGTTGATCGGGATGAGGAAGCGCCCGCCGTTCTTCTCGAGCATCTTCAGCACGTAGAACGATTGCCGCTGACCTGCGACCTCCGTGTGCTCGATGCCAACCACTTCACCCACGCCGTGCCCCGGATAGACCGCCTTGTCGCCTGGCTTGAACAATCATCACCTCGAACTACGGGGGAAAGAGCGCGCGCCATGCCCGTCTTGACGCGCGTAGTCAATATCTTTAACACATCTTCCTCTTGACTACAACCGCCCACACCCTCCACGATTCCCGAGGGCGGAGGTGGGCGATGGGGTGGTCGTGGTGGGCGCTGGGCAATCGCCCGGCGGTGTTTCCGGTGGCGGCGTGTCTGGGGGGCGTGGTCTTCGGGCCGCTCGTCGACGTGCCGCCGGTGTCATTCCTGATCGCTGCGCTGCTGGCGCTGGGCACAGCCTGGTGGCGGGCCGGGCGGACGGGTTCGGTCGGGCTGGGGCTGCTGGGGGCCGCGGCCATCGGCGCGGGGCTCGCGGCGCTGACCGTCGACGTCACCACCCCACCCTTCAAAGACCGCGTCCGCGTGGAGGGCGTGGTGGAGACCGTCGGGGTGCATGGGCTCACCCTGGACGTCACCATGGTCGAGGGAACGCCGACCCGGTTTCGGGCGGCGCTCTCGGGTGAGGCGCCGCCCCTGCTGCCGGGCCAGCTGGTGCGCGCGGAGGTGCGCTTCAAGGCGCTGGGCGACGCGGCCAACCCCGGCGAGTGGAGCCGCAGCGAGTGGGCGTGGCGGCGAGGCCAGCCCGTCACCGGGAGCTTCGTCGGCGCACGGCTGGTGGTGCTGACCGCGGCCTCGGGGTGGCGGCGGTGGCTGGCGGACGAGCACGCGACCCTCAGCCGCGACACGCACGCGCTGACCGAGAACGCGGCGGCGGCGGCGCTGCTGCTCACCCTGTCGGCCGGGGCACGCTCGGAGCTCGACGACGCCCTCGAAGAGGCGTTCGCGAAGAGTGGCCTGGCCCACGTGCTGTCGGTGAGCGGGCTCCACGTCGCAGTGTTGGCCTTCACGGTGTTCGCTGCGCTGCGCTGGCTGCTCTCGCGGCGCATGCACCACCGGTTGCGCAGGGTGGACCCGCGCGCGCTGGCCGCACCGCTCGCGCTGCCGATCGTCTGGGCCTACGTGCTCTACACTGGCTGGCAGGGGCCGGCGGTGCGCTCAGCCGTGATGTGCAGCCTCGTGCTCTGCGGCTGGGTCGTGCGGCGGCGCAGCGATCCCCTCAACGCGCTGGCGGTGGCGGCCCTCGCGATGTTGGTGGTGGACCCCGCCGCGCCCTTCGACCTCTCGGTGCAGCTCTCGTTCGGGGCGGTGCTCGGGCTGGTGTTGCTGGCGCCCACGCTGCGGGGGGCCGTGCCCCTCGCGCCGCCCTCCCCGGCGACCCAGTCGGGGTGGCGGCTTCGCCTCGCGCGGTGGCGGGAGGCGGCGGTGCAGACCTTCTGTGCGAGCCTCGCGGTCACCTTCGTCACCGGGCCGCTGGTGCTCGCCGCGTTCCAGCGCGTGAGCCTCGCCGGTCTCGTCTCCAACGTGGTGACGCTGCCGCTCTCCGGGGTGCTCACGCTGGTGGCCGCTTCGGGCGCTGCGGTGCACCTCGTGTCCGCGCCGCTGGCGGTGCCCGTGCTGTGGGCGGGCGTGCAGCTCTCGCGGCTCTTCGTGTTCATCGCCGAGACCTTCGCCGAGGTCCCGGGGGCGACGGCCGAGCTCCCGTCCGCCCCGGCGCTGGTGA
>JBBRUE010000344.1:0-7183 GCA_038248085.1 Myxococcales bacterium
CGTCGGGCAGCACCGAGAGCCTGCTCGCGGCCTCGGCGGTGACCAGCGAAGTGCCGTCGGGCAGCGTCAGGTTGAGGTCGCCCTCGCTGTTGGCCACCGGCGCCGCCCCCACCAGCTCGGCGAGCCGGTCGCCGAGCTTGAGCCGGGTGTCGAGGAGATCGTTCGGCTCGGCGCCGCCGTTGCGCGCCTCGCGGATCTGCACGTTGAGCCGGGCGACCTGCTGCAGGGTCTCGTTGATCTCCGGCAGGCGGCCTTCGAGCTTCGAGTCGATGCCGGTGCGCGCGGCCTCGATGGCCGTCGACGAGCGGTTGAACGAGAGCGCGAGCTGGTTGGCCGAGCTGACCGCGGCCTCGCGGTAGTTGGCGCTGCCCGGGTTCTGCGCGAGCGAGCGGAGCTGGCTGTAGAAGTTCGAGAGCGAGGGGGCGACGCTGGTGTCGAGGTCGAGGGCGCTGACCGACTGCAGGGTCTGCGCCTCGGTGCCCGACGCCATCTCCCGGCTGATCGCCGCGGGCATCTGCGCCTCGAGGAACCGATCGCGCGCCTGGCTGACGGCCTGCAACACGGCGCCGCGGCCGATGTACGAGCTGCCGTAGCGCTCGGCGGGCGCGGCCGCGGCGAGCTCCGCGCGCTGGCGCGAATAGCCGACGGTGTTGGCGTTCGAGAGGTTGTGCGAGGCGGTCGAGGTGTAGGCCTGCTGGGCCTGCAGGCTCTGGGCCCCCTGCTGCAGCAGCGCGAGGAGCCCGCTCATGCGCGCTCCGAGTGGGTGCCGGCTTCCACCACCGAGGGTTGGCCACGGCGGGTGTAGGCGCTGGGCCGCGGCGCGAGGTGGGTGACGTACGCGCGCACGACGGTGAGCGCCTTCTCGGCGAGCTGCTGGTTGACCTCGTCGAGCTCGCTCAGCGCCCGGGACAGCGCGCGGATCTCGGCGAACACCCCGGAGAGCTGCTCGCCTTCGAAGGGCGCCAGGGCACGAACTTGCTCGAGGGTGACGTCGGTGAGGCCGTGCTCCTGCGCGAAGGACGCGAGGTGGCGCGCCAGCTCTGCCGAGAGGTAGGTGCTGTGCTGGTTGAAGGCCTCGCGGAGGCTGGCCTGCGCGAGCAGCGCCGGGGTGTCGAGGGACTTGAGGACGGTGCGCGACTCCTGCGAGCGCGCCACCTCGGTGGCGAGGGACGCCTTGAGCTTGAGCGCGATGTCGAGGGCCTGGTGGAGGCTCATCACGTGTCTCGGTGGACGGTCACTTCGCCAACAGGGTTCGCACGTGGGCCTCGACTTCGGCCTCGCTGACGAGCTTCTGGGCGATCTGTTGCGGTGACGGGTAGTACTGGCCGCTGCGGACGGCGTTGATGACTTCCTGGACCCGGGCTGCCCTCGACGAAGAGAGCGACGATCGCGCGGCGGTGATGGCCGCTTCCTGCTGCGGGGTCGAGAACGAGACCTTGTCCTTGACCGACTTCTGTTCGACCTCGTCGGTCCTGGCAGAACCCTGGACGACGCGCGCGGTGACGGCGGGGACGACTGCGGCTGGCGACTCGGTGACCTTCATGGGGAACCTCCACCGCTTTCTTCGTCACGAAGCCGGTAAGCCTTAAGCGCCTGCCCCGGGTCGACGAAATGACCCCCGCGGCGGACCTCGAGATGGAGGTGCGGACCCGTGGTTCTGCCGGTTTGGCCGACCCACCCCAGCGTTTCCCCCTGTGTGACGTGTTCGCCCTGAGTCACCGCGACCCCGCTCGCGTGGGCGTAGAGGGTCGAGGTGCCGTCCGGGTGTGCGACTTCGATGGCATTTCCGTACCCGCCACGCGGGCCGACCGCGATCACCACGCCGTCCTTCGCCGCGGGAATCGGGGTGCCTTCCTTCGCGCCGAGATCGACGCCGTTGTGCTTCGACGCCTCGCCGGTGATCGGATCGAGGCGGGCGCCGAAACCGCTGGTGACGTGCTCCAGTCCGTGGGGACCGTGTGGCATCGGGCCCGGCGCCGGGCGCTGCGGCAGCCCGTTGGTCAGCAGCTTCGAGAGCCCCAGGCCGCCGCTGGAGGCGATCGCCTCGGACAGCGTGTCGGCGAACATGTTGGCGGTCAGCGAGCCCCCGGCCGCCTCGCTCCCCTTGAAGGCGCCGGATGAGGTGAGCAGCTGCTTGATGATGAAGCTCTCGAGCTGCTGCGCCTCCGTCTTGCCGGTGCTCTTCATCACATCACCTCGAGGTCGGCGTCGAGGCTGCCCACGGCCTTGAGCGCCTGGAGGATGGCGATGAGATCGCGCGGCGAGGCGCCGATGGTGTTGAGCGCCTTGACCAGGTCGTCCACCGATGAGGCGGCGGGCATGGCGACGGCGGCCTTCTGCGATTCCAGCGCGCTGGCCTGCTGCAGCGGGGCCACCACCGTCTGGCCCGAGGTGGTGAAGGCGGGCGGCTGTGAGACGGCGAACTGGGTGGAGATCGCGATGCGCAGCCCCCCGTGGCTGACCGCGGCGGGGCGCAGCTTCACGTTCTCGCCCATCACGATGGTGCCGGTGCGCTCGCTGACGACGACCTTCGCGCGCTGATCGACCTCGATGGTGAGGGCCTCGAGCTTCGAGAGGAACTGCACCGGCAGCGCCTTGTCGGCGTCGGGCAGGGTGACCTCGACCGCGGCCGAGTCGAGGGCCTTCGCGCTCGTGGTGCCGGTGGCGGCGTCGATGGCCGCGGCGACCCGGGAGGCGTTGGTGAAGTCGGCCCGCTTGAGGCGCAGCACGAGCACCCCGCCGGTGAGGTTGGGGGTGACGGCCTTCTCGATCGACGCCCCGCCGGGGATGGTGCCGCTGGTGGGCGTGTTCTTGCGGATCGACGCGTAGCCGCCGTTGACGTCGAAGCCGCCGACCTGCACCGGGCCCTGGGCCACCGCGTAGGTCAGGCCGTCGGCGCCGGTCAGCGGCGTCATCAGCAGCGTGCCACCCTGGAGCGAGCGCGCGTTGCCCATCGAGGAGATGGTGACGTCGATGGTGCTGCCGCTGCGCGCGAAGGTGGGCAGCTTGGCGGTCACCATCACCGCGGCGACGTTGCGGCTGTGGAGCTCGCGCGGGTCGACCCGCACCCCGAGCCGGCCGAGCATGCCGGCCACCGACTGCATGGTGAAGAGCACCTGCTCGCTGTCGCCGGTGTTGGTGAGGCCGACCACCAGGCCGTAGCCGAGCAGCGCGTTGTCGCGGCTGCCCTGCACTTCGACCAGCTCCTTGAGGCGCGCCGAGGCGGCCTGGGCCCCCAGCGAGCTGCACAACACGAGGGCGAGGAGCGTGCGCATGGCGGCCTTCACAGCGGCGAGAGGAAGTTCCACAGGCGGGTGAAGAACCCGGGCTTCTGGTTGTCGGTGAGCACGCCGCGGCCGGTGAACTCGATCTCCGCGTCGGCGACGTAGGAGCTGCGCACCGAGTTGTCCTGCGCGATGTCGATCGGCCGCACCACGCCAGAGATGTAGAAGTGTTGCTCCTCGTTGTTGACCAGCACCACGCGGTGGCCCTCGATGAAGAGGTTGCCGTTGGGGAGCACCTTCTTGACGACGGCGGGCACGGTCGCGGTGAGCTTCTCGGTGCGCGCGGTGCGGCCGTCGCCCTTGAAGCTGTTGCCCTGGCCGAGGCTGCCGGTGAGGTCGAGCTGCGGCGCGGTCACCGCCACCGTCTTGAGGAAGGCCTGCACCGAGGCCGAGAACTCGGTGCTGCGGCTGATGTCGGTGTCGGCCGAGCGGCGCGCGTCGGCGTTCTCTTCGATGCGCACCACCACCAGGTCCTGCTCGCGGAAGGCGCGGTAGTCGGAGAAGAGGGTCGCGTTGCGGCCGTCGGCGCGCCACAGGCTGCCGTCGTTGTTCGCGGGCTCGGCGGAGTTCTTCGCGGCGACCGACTCGTAGGTGCGCTGGCGGGGCGTGTACGGCTCGATGTGCGCCACGCCGCAGCCACTGAGCACCAGCATCAGCATCGCGCGCTTCATGGGGCCTCCACGACGAGCTGACCGTCGCTCCACACCCCGGCGACCCGCTTGCCGCTGGGGAGCGTCGCGCAGGTGCCGTTGCCCGGGCAGGGGCTGATCGTCGCGCGCTGCTCGAGGGAGAGAGCGCCCATCACCAGGCGCACGGTGATCGCCGTACCCGGCCGCGGGCCGACCCGGAAGTCCGTCGCGTTCACCGGCATGCCCCGGCGCAGGCCGCGGGTGGCGGTCGCTCCGGGAGGCAGCGCGGAGATCACCTCGCCGCGGGCCTCGACCCCGGTCACCGACCACGCGCCGTCCATCGGCTCATTGGCCTTGACGTCGCGCGACAGGGTCGCCACCGGGACGATCACCTTCACCTGCGCCCAGCCCCACGCCTCGCACGCCTTGCCGCGCACGCGCACTGGCACGCGGCCACTGCTCTCGAACGGCGCAGGCACGAAGCGGCCCAGACACCGCGGGGCGTCCCACGACTGCAGCTCGACCGTCGCGGGCGTGCGGGTGAGGGCGCGCTGGAGCGCCTGCTCGAGGGCCGGGTCCACGGCGGTGACCAGCAGGCTGAGGAGGAGCGCGTGCATGGCGATCACCGGAGGTTCGTGAGCTTCTGGAGCATCTGGTCCGCGGTCTGGATGACCTTGGAGTTGAGCTCGTAGCTGCGCTGGGTGGAGATCATCGCCACCATCTCTTCGACGGCCTTGACGTTCGACGACTCGAGGAAGCCCTGGAGCAGGGTGCCGGTGCCCTGTTCGCCGGGCTTGGCGAAGGTGGGGGTGCCGCTGGAGACGGTCTCGACGTAGAGGTTGCCGCCGATGGCCTCGAGGCCGGGCGCGTTGACGAAGGTGCTCAGCTCGAGCTGGCCGAGCTCCGCCGGCTTGACCTGGTTGGGGATCGCCGCGGTGACGATGCCGTCGGGCGAGATGCTGATGCTGGTCGCCTCTTTGGGCACGCTGATCTGCGGCTCGAGGAGCTCCCCGCGGCCGGTGACCAGGCGCCCTTCGGAGTCGACCCGGAGGTTGCCAGCGCGGGTGTAGCCGTACTCGCCGTTGGGCCGCGTGACGCGGAGGAAGCCGGAGCCCTCGATGGCGACGTCGAGGGGGTTGCCCGACTCGACGAAGTCACCCTGGGCGAAGCTGCGGGTGGTGCCGGCGGTGCGCACCCCGAGGCCGACCTGGAGCGGGGCGGGCGCGGAGCCTCCCTGCGGCGACGCCTCGCGCGGGCTGCGGATCGTCTCGGACAGCAGGTCTTCGAAGTCGGCGCGCGTCTTCTTGAAGCCCGTGGTGTTCGCGTTCGCCAGGTTGTTGGCGATGGTGTCCATCTTCGTCTGCTGGGCATCCATGCCGGTGGCGGCGGTGTAGAGCGATCGCATCATGGTGGTGTCTCTCCGGGCGTTTCAGGTTCAGCGCGTGCGGCCGACTTCAGCCGCGCGTTCGTCCATCTTTTTGTAGGTGAGCAGGGCCTGCATCGAGGTCTCGAAGTGGCGCTGCGCGGCGACGAGCTGCACCGCCGCCTCCAGCGGGCTCGCGTTGCCGGTCTCGATCTCGCCGAGGCGCACGGTGTCGAGGGACGGGGTGAGCGACTTCGGATCTTGCGGGGCGAGCAGCGAGGGGCCGATGCGATCGACGGCGCCGTTGATCTCGAAGAGCCCGAGCTCGCCGACCTTCGCGTCGTTGGCGAACACCGCGCCCGAGGGCTCGATGCGCACCTGCGAGCCGATGGGCGTGGTGATGACGTTGCCGTCGCGACCGACGACGGGGTGCCCCGCGGCGGTCACCGTTCCGTCAGCCTCGACCTGGAGGTGGCCGTTGCGGGTGAGCGCCACGCCGTTGGCGGTCTGCACGCCGATGAAGCTCTTGCCGCTGGGCATCACGTCGAGCGGGTTGCCGGTCTGCACCACGGCGCCTGGGGAGAGATCGACGCGGGTGGCGACGGCGGCGGTGTAGACCCGGGGGGAGTTCTTTCCGTCGGCGTTGGCGAGGAACGCTTCGAAGCTGGGGCGCACCGCCTTGAAGCCGGGCGTCTGCGCGTTGGCGAGGTTGTCGGAGATCGACTCGAGCTGCGCCATGCGGGCCGCTGCTCCGTTCATGCTCACGTAGATCCCGTCCGCCATGTTGCCTCCGGGGGAACCACTGAGCAGCGGCTGTGCCACGAGACGGCGGCGGTGCATGCCGGGGTGGCGAGCGCCCGGCAGCTTCCGCCCGGCAGTTCACGCCGCGCCTCAGGCCTCCGTCAGCGTCATGACCAACTCGGCGGGTGCCCGTTGACTCATTTGCCGGGAGACAAGGCGCATCCTGGTCATCGGCGCAGCGGGCGAAAAACTGAAGGCGAACGAGGGCCGCGCTAGAATTGCGCCTGTCAAGAAACGGTCGAGCACGACCCCGCGCTTCATCCGGACCCCTGCGACACAGAGCATTTTCGGGAGGTTGCGCTGGTGCGCCGGCTGCAAACAGCTCCCACATGGTTCGCACGCGGTTGGACTCGGTGGTGACGGTCAAAGAGCGCGTTGAAGAGAAGGCCGGCCAGGCGCTGGCCCGAGCCGAGTCTGCGGTGTCGGTGGCCCAGACGAAGGTCGAAGTCGCTCGCCGCCTCGCCTCCCAGGACTTCCGGGCGCGCTCTGACATTTCGCAGTGGGAAGTCGGCGAGCTCGCCCACCACCGGGCGATGAGCGACGCGAAGAAGGCGCAGAAGGATCTCGAGGTGCTGCAGAAGTCAGCCGTCGTGATCCGGGCGCAGTTCGTCAGCGCCCACCAGTCGGCCGAGGTCGTTCGCCGCGTGGCGACCAACCGCCGCGACGAGCTGACCCGCGAGCTGAACCGCGTCGAAGACAAGGCCCTCGATGAGGCCGCGGCGATGCTGTTCCTGCGCAAAGCCGGGTAGTAGACACCCTAATTTGCGCCGCGAAGATCGCTAAGTTCCCTGAATAACAGGGCGCCTCGCCTCTTACGGTTCATTCCCCAGCCTGCAATTCCGTACGTAACAACTCTGTCATGGCGCTAGTTCTGCACCTCAACTAAGGGTCCACAGGGCTTTGTTTAACAAAAGCAGTCGGTTTTACAGGGACCGGATTGTGCAGGGTGCGCGGACCGGTCTTAGGCGATCGCAGTCCACCATTAGGCGAGGGGTAAAACACATGATGAAGATGAAGCTGAGCTTGTTGGCCGCGTGCTTCGCGGTCTTGGCAACCGGGTGTAGTGGAACGGAAGGGCCTGCTGGCCCGACTGGTCCCGCCGGCGC
>JBBRUE010000345.1:0-7161 GCA_038248085.1 Myxococcales bacterium
CCGGAGTTCCCCATGTTCGTCCGTGCCCGCTGGTCTGCGGCTCTCGTCGCTGCCCTCTTCCTCGCAGGCTGTGGTGCCACTCCGCCCGTCGATGACGGGGGCAGCACCGGCGGCGGGGGTGGCAGCACCGGCGGCGGGGGTGGCAGCACCGGCGGCGGGGGTGGCAGCACTGGCGGTGGGGGTGGCACCGACGTCATCGCCCCTACGATCCGCTCGACGACTCCGGTCGCCGGCGCGACCGAGGTGGCGCTCGACGTCGCCTTCGTGGTCGCCTTCTCGGAGGCGATGAACGCCTCGAGCGTCACCGTCACCATCACCCCCGCCGTCGCGCTGGGCGCCCCGGTCTTCGACGCCGACGATGAGAGCATGACGGTCGTGCCCAGCG
Source organism: Myxococcales bacterium (assembly GCA_038248085.1). Taxonomy (GTDB): domain Bacteria; phylum Myxococcota; class Myxococcia; order Myxococcales; family Myxococcaceae; genus Archangium_A. Next base: position 386 of record JBBRUE010000345.1, read on the forward strand.
CCCCGCTGGCGCCGAATACGCTCTACACCCTCAGCATCGACGGCCAGGACCGGGCGTCGAACGCGCTGACGGGGATCAAGTCGTTCAGCTTCACCAGCCGGCTGGTGGACGTCACCGCCCCCACGGTCGCCTCGACCCTGCCGGCGAACAACGCGGCCAGCGTGGCGGTGGGCAGCAGCCTGGCCATCACCTTCAGCGAACCCATGGACGTCGCCACCGTCACCGTCGGGGTCTCTCCCGTCACCGACCTCGGCCAGCCGGTGTGGAGCCCGGACAACGTGACGATGACCTTCACGCCGCCCGCGGGGCTGGTGGCGACCAGCACCTACTCGGTGTCGCTCGAAGGCCAGGACCTCGGAGGCAACCCCCTGGGCGGCAGCAAGACCTTCACCTTCACCACCGGCGCGCCGCCCGACACCACCCCGCCCACGGTCACCGACACCACGCCCGGCGACGGTGACACCAGCGTGTCCAACAACACGCTCATCACCATCAACTTCTCGGAGCCGATGCGGCAGACCGACACCCAGGCCGCGCTGCAGTTGCTGGCCGTCGCGACGCCCCTGACCAACTGCGACACCCACTGGCTGTGGAACGCGCAGCGGACCATCGCCAGTTGCCAGCCGAGCCCGGCGCTGGCGTTCAGCACGGTGCACCACGTCACGGTCGGCATCGGCGCGAAGGACGACGCCGGCAACGCCCTCGCTGCGCCGTTCACCTTCACCTTCACCATCGGCGCCGCCCCTGACACCACGCCCCCCACGGTCTCGTCGGTCACGCCCACCAACCTGTCCATCGGCGCCGAGCGCAACACCCTGGTCACGGTGAACTTCTCAGAGTCGATGGACACCACCGCCACCCAGGGGGCCTTCGCCTGCTCCTACGGCATGGGGTCGCTCGGAGGCACCGCCACCTGGTTCACCCGCAACCGCGTGCTGCGCTTCTCCCCTTCCTCGACGCTCAGCAGCGGCGCCACGGTGACCTGCACGGTGCGCGGCGGCGCCACCGGCGCGCGCGACGGCGCGGGGAACCGCCTCGCCGCCGATTACCAATGGTCCTTCCGCGTGCTGCGGGCGACCTCGGTGGTGGCCCCGGCGGTCGCGCTGCTCGACGGCTACGTCCTCAACACGGGGGCGACCTACCCGGCCGACACGAGGGCCTTCGTGGGTGACACCACCGCCAACCTCAGCGCCCGCGCCTTCTTCACCTTCAACCTCTCGGGGGTGACCACGGAGATCCGCCGCGTCACCAGCGCGACGCTCTACCTCTACATCGTGGGCGGCTATGGCGTGGCGGTCTCGCTGGGCACGCTGCTGGTCGAGCACGTCGACTATGGCGCCACGCTGACCAGCACCGACTACGGGGTGAGCGCCCTCGAGACGGGGCGAAGCGTCAGCATCGGCGCCGGCAGTCGCGTCTACAACATGACGACCGAGGTCCAGGGGGACCTCACCAACCGCACCGCGCGCGGCAACCGCTCGCAGTTCCGCATGCGCTTCACCACCGAGGTCACGCCCGATGCCGCGACCGACGGCTTGTTGCTGTCGGTCGCCGAGTGGGGCACCCCCAGCCAGCGCCCACGCCTCGTCGTCGCCTACGAGTACCCGTAGGCCTGGCCCGGGGAGCGGACCGGGGGGCTTGCGCAGAAGCGTGAACGTCGTTTATGAATGTGAACGTGATTCACGCTTCGACCCCACCCCAGACGCCCCGAGCCCGGCGCCACGACGCGAACGTGGTGCGCATTCTCGATGCCGCGATGGCGCTGGTCGCTGAGCACGGGCTCGCGGCGCTCTCGATGGCGCGGCTCGCCGAGGCGGTCGACTACACGCCGGGCGCGCTCTACCGGTACTTCGACTCGAAGGACGCGCTGCTGGCCCGGCTGGTGGCGCAGGTGCTGGAGGACGTGCGCGGGGCGCTGACCCAGGCCCAGGCGGCGCTGCCTCCGGGGGCCTTCCCGCTGACCCGGGTGTTCGCGCTGGCGCATGGGTACCGGGCCTTCGCCCGCGAGCGGCCCCACAGCTTCGGCCTGCTGGCGATGACCATGGCCGAGCCGCGCGTGCTGCTGCCCGAGGTGGCGGACGCCGCGCCGGTCACCGAGCAGGTCCTCGCCACGCTCGAGCTGCTCGCCCGGGCGCTGGGCGACGCCGTGGCCGCCGAGCAGCTGGGCGAGGGCGACGTGGCCGAGCGCACGGTCTGCCTGTTCGCCACGCTGCAGGGGCTGTTGCAGCTCCACAAGCAGGCCCGCTTCGCGCCCGCGGTGCTGGAGCTCGACCGCCTCGTGTTCTCCGCCACCCGCACGCTGCTGGTGGGCTGGGGGGGCAAGCCGCGCGCGGTGGACGCCGCGCTGCAGAAGATCACCGCACAGTTCGAGTCTCGCAAAGGAACCCCGTCATGATGCTGATCGCCGCTGCCGCGCTGCTGGGCGCGTTGACCTGGTCGCTGCTCGAGTACCTCATTCACCGCTTCCTCGGGCACCTGCCCCAGCTGCGACCCAACCCCTTCGCCACCGAGCACGTGCGCCACCACTCGGAGGGCGACTACTTCGCGCCCACCTGGAAGAAGGTCTCGGTGGCGGTGGTGCTGACCGCGCTGCTGGCGGTGCCGGCGACGCGGCTGGCCGGGGTGGGGCCGGGCCTCGCCTTCCTCGCCGGGTTGATGGGGCTCTACGCGATGTACGAGATCCTCCACCGGCGGGCGCACACCCACGCGGGCCGGGGCACCTACGGCCGGTGGGTGCGGCTGCACCACTTCGCGCACCACTATTCCGACGCGCGCTTCAACCACGGCGTCACCTCGCCGCTGTGGGACGTGGTGTTCCGCACGCGCCGGCCGGTGAAGACCATCCGCGTGCCGCCGAAGTTCGTGATGCCGTGGCTGCTCGACCCGGCCAGCGGGGCGGTGCGGGCCGACTACGCCGACGCATTCATCGTCGAGCCCCGGCGTACGACCGCGTAGGCTCCGCGCATGGAGCGCTACCCCGCATGGGTGTTCATCATCGGCGTGCTCGCGGGCTTCGGCTTTGGCGCGTGGCAACTGAAGACCGGCACCTACAGCACCAAACGAAGGGACCAGACGTCGAAGAACCTGTCGCGGGCTCAGGCGCCGGTCGGCTGGTTCTTCTCGACCGTGGGCTGGTTCCTCGTCGGCGCCGCGAGCACCGCCGCGCTCGTCTACCGCGCCATCGCGCACTGAAGCCGGGGGCTCCCTGAGCCTTCTCTCATCGGAATCTGCGGGCCCCTCGCGGGGATCGCGCGCAATTGCGCCACCCTCCCACCCGAAGTGCCTGATCCGAGGGCGAAAGCCGGCGCGCACCGACTTTGCATCCTGTTCCTCGATTCGGCTGTCCTGGGGGTGAGACGCATGCGCAACACGATGAGAAATGTTCGTCCACCCGCGGTCGCTGGCGCCTTCTATCCGGGTGATGCGGGCGAGCTCATCAGGGACGTCGACGGGATGCTGGCCGGGGCGAAGCGGTCGACGGTGAGGCCCAAGGCCCTGGTCGTGCCGCACGCCGGGTACGTGTACTCGGGGCCGATCGCGGCGAGCGCCTACGCCTCGCTCGAGAACCTCGACCCGAAGCCGACGAAGGTGGTGCTGCTGGGTCCTGCGCACCACGTGGGACTGCACGGGCTCGCGCTGCCGGGCGTCGATGGGCTGCGCACCCCGCTGGGGGTGGTCAGCGTCGACCGCGAGCTCGAGTTCCTCGCGCTCAAGTTCCCCTTCGTGGTCGAGAGTCACCCCGCCCACGACCGCGAGCACTCGCTCGAGGTGCAGCTGCCTTTCCTGCAGCGCGTGCTCGGCCCCGACTTCACCGTGCTGCCGCTGTGCGTGGGCCACGCGAGCCCGCACGAGGTGGAGCAGCTGCTCAACGCGGTGTGGGGCGGCGACGAGACGCTGATCGTCGTGAGCTCCGACCTCTCGCACTACCTCCCCTACGAGGAGGCGCAAAACCTCGACGCCACCACCGCCCGCCGCATCGTGGCGCTCGACGAGCTCGGCCTCGAAGACGACCAGGCCTGCGGCTCGCACCCGCTGCGGGGCCTGCTGCTGGCCGCCCGCGCGCATGGCCTGAAGGTGCAACAGCTCGACCTGAGGAACTCCGGTGACACCGCGGGCGACAAGGGCCGGGTCGTCGGCTACGGCGCGTTTGCCCTGGTGCCGGGAGTCGAGGCGTGACGAGGGGCGACAGGCTGCTGTCGATCGCCCGCCGGACCCTCGAGGCGTCGTTCGGCGGTCCCCCGGTGCCCGTGCCCGAAGGCGAGGCCTGGCTGCTCGAGAAGCGGGCGGTGTTCGTCACCCTCAAGAAGCACGGAGCGCTCCGCGGCTGCATCGGTCAGCTCTCGGCGCGGCTGTCGTTGTTCGACGCGGTCCGCGACGCGGCGAAGGCGGCGGCCTTCCACGACCCGCGCTTTCCGCGCCTCGACGCGGAGGAACTTCCCGAAGTGCAGCTCGAGGTCTCGGTGCTCTCTCCACTCGAGAAGCTCGAGGTCCACTCCGAAGCCGAGGCGCTGGCGCAGATCCGCCCGGGCATCGACGGCATCGTGCTCACCCAGGGCCATCGCTCGGGCGTCTTCATCCCCAAGGTGTGGGAGGAGCTGGCCGAGACGAAGGACTTCCTGCAGCACCTCAAGAAGAAGGCCGGGCTCCCGCTCGACGAGTGGCTGCCCGGAACGCAGGTCGAGCGCTTCACCGCCGAGCTGTGGGAGGAGCCGTAGATGAACGCCCACCCCGGGCAGTGGTGGCACCGCCTCGACGACGGCCGCGTGCAATGCGACCTGTGCCCGCGTGACTGCAAGTTGAACGAAGGCCAGCGCGGCTTCTGCTTCGTGCGCGCGCGCGAAGGCGACCAGATGGTGCTCAAGACGTACGGGCGCTCGTCGGGCTTCTGCGTCGACCCCATCGAGAAGAAGCCGCTGGCGCACTTCTACCCGGGCAGCAGCGTGCTCTCGTTCGGTACCGCCGGCTGCAACCTCGGGTGCCGCTTCTGCCAGAACTGGGACATCTCGAAGGCCCAGAGCTGGGACAAGCTCGCCGACGCCGCGACGCCCGAGGCCATCGCGCGACGCACCGGGGAGCTGGGCTGCAAGTCGGTCGCCTTCACCTACAACGACCCGACCATCTTCGCGGAGTACGCCATCGACGTGGCCCAGGCCTGCCGGGAGCGCGGCCTCCAGACCGTGGCGGTGACGGCCGGCTACATCCACGACGCGCCCCGGCGGGCGCTGTTCTCGGTGATGGACGCGGCGAACGTCGACCTCAAGGCCTTCACCGAAGATTTCTACCACCGCGTCGCCTTCGCGCAGTTGCAGCCGGTGCTCGAGACGCTCGAGTACCTGGTGAAGGAAACGAAGGTGTGGACGGAGATCACCACGCTCCTCATCCCCGGGCACAACGACTCGGAAGCGGAGGTCGCCCAGCTCTCGGAGTGGGTCGTCTCGAAGCTCGGCCCCGACGTGCCGCTGCACTTCTCGGCCTTTCACCCCGACTTCAAGATGCTCGACGTGCCCGCCACGCCGCACGAGACGCTGCGCCGCGCACGGCGCCAGGCGATCGCCGCGGGGCTCCGCTACGTCTACACCGGCAACCTCCACGACGTGGAAGGTGACACCACGTTCTGCCACGCGTGCCACCAGCCCCTCATCGTGCGCGACTGGTACGAGCTGCTCGACTACCGCGTGACGACCGAGGGCACCTGCCCCGATTGTGCGACCCCGGTCGCCGGCCGCTTCGACGGAAAGCCCGGCTCATGGGGCCGCAAGCGCCAACGCGTGGTGATGGACGCCGCGTAGCAGTCGCGCCGCGCGCGAGTCTGACGATGACCCGTGCACACCGACGCACTTCCACGGCCCGGGCCTCGGCGGCGTCCGGTCGATCATTCGGAGGACGAGTCGCGGCCGCTCCGTGGCAGGGTGCGCGCCCATGAACTTCGCGCTGCGCCTCGGGTGTCTGAGCTTCACGTTCCTCGCCGTGGGCTGCAGTTGCGGCGTACCGAGCGGGATGGATGGCGGCGTCGGCGGTGGCTTCGGTGGCGGAGTCAGCGGGGGCGGCAGCGGCGGTGGAAGTCTGGGCGGCGGCAGCGGTGGTGGGGCCACCGGGGGCGGTGGCGGAGTCGGCGGTGGTGGTGGCACCGCGATGGACGCCGGCCTTCCCGATGCGGGGCCCGCCGTCGACGCAGGCGCGCCCGACGCCGGCTGCTTCTTCGTCGCGACGCCGGTGGACGGCACGCGGCGGGTGGTGGTCTCTCACCCCTTCCCCAACGACGGCGGCTCGCGTGACAACCGCTGGGAGGTCTTGACGCTGTCCCCCACGGGCACGCTCGCGACGACGGGCACCTTCTTCCGCATGGGCCGCTCGACGGACGGCGCGTCTCCCATCGTCTTCACCGCCGACGGGCGCATCGGCCTCGTCGCGCAGGGAGACGGCACCATCGGCGTCTTCCGCTTCGACGACCAGGTGGTCACCGTGGTGCACGCCGGCTTCACCGGGAGCTTCTCGGCCGGCCAGTTGATCATGCAGCCCTCGGGAAACCGGCTGTGGGTGCTCGACTTCAACACCCAGAACAACGGCGGCGGCGTCTACACCGTCGACGTCGCGTGCGACGGCACGCTGTCCAACGAGCAGTACGTGCTGCCCGGCAACAACGCCTCGGCCGCGGTGCTGCTCGCCTCGGCGCAACAGCTGCTGGTCGCGGCGCGCAGCCTCCCCGGCTCGCCGATGATGCAAGACCTCCACGTGGTCGACGTCTCGCAGCCCACGCCCGTCGTGCGCACGAGCAC
>JBBRUE010000346.1:0-7152 GCA_038248085.1 Myxococcales bacterium
CCAACGTCCAGGGCGCGCTGCGGCTGTACCTCGGCTTCTGGAACGACCAGGGCCGGTTGCCGGTCGACACCGCCGCGCTCTCCGACGGGCAGGGGCGCATTCTCGGCCCGAAGATCGACGGGCCGCAGGCCGCGCTCCCCGAGTACGTGGCCGTGCGCGCGACGAAGCCGCCGGTCATCGACGGCAAGCTCGACGACGCCGTGTGGGCCAACGCGAAGGAGCAGACCTTGACCCGCAGCTTCGACGGCGGCCCCGTCACCCGGAAGACGACCTTCCGCATCGCGTGGGACGACACCAACCTGTACGTCGCGTTCCGCGCGGAGGACCCCGACATCTGGGGCACGCTCCTCAAGAAGGACGACCCCATCTACAACGAGGAGTGCGTGGAGGTGTTCCTCGACGCCGACGGGGACGGGCGCACCTACAACGAGCTTCAGGTCTCGCCCCACAACGTGAACTTCGACGCGAGCTTCGTCGCCCGTCGCAGCGACCTCGCCGAGGCGATGAAGTGGGAGTCCGACATGAAGACCGCGGTCTTCGTGAAGGGCACGCTCGACGACGACTCCGACACCGACGAGTACTGGACCGCGGAGATGCAGATCCCCATCGCCAAGCTCAACTCGGTGCCCCACGCCCCGCAGAAGGGCGATCGGTGGCGCTTCAATGCCTACCGGCTCGAGCACCTCTCGCGGCGCACCAACGTCGAAGGGCAGTCGTTCTCGCCCCTCTTCGTCGGTGACTTCCACGCCCTGCCACGGTTCGGCTGGCTCGTCTTCGAGTGAGCCCGACCGGTGCAGCCTTCGCGCTGCACCGGGTGGAAGGGGAACCGCTACTCGTCGGCGCGCGGGGGCGTCGACTGGATGCCCCAGATGTCCTTCGCGTATTCGCGGATGGTTCGATCCGACGAGAAGAAGCCCATGCGCGCGACGTTGATGATCGACGAGCGCCACCAGGCCTTCGGGTCGTTGTACTTCCGCGCCACGTCTGCCTGGGCGTTCACGTAGGCGTCGAAGTCGGCGAGCACCAGGTAGCGATCGTCGTTGAGCAGCGAGTCGACCAGCGGCTTGAAGAGGTTGCGATCTTCCGGTGAGAAGAAGCCCGAGTTGATGAGGTCGAGCACCTCCTTCACCGCCGGGTTCGACTCGTAGATCTCGCGGCCCTTGTAGCCCGAGGCCCGCGTCTTGGTGACCTCCTCGGCGGTCTGGCCGAAGAGGAAGAAGTTCTCGGCGCCCACCGCCTCGCGGATCTCGATGTTCGCGCCGTCGAGCGTGCCGACCGTCAGCGCGCCGTTCATCGCGAACTTCATGTTGCCGGTGCCCGAGGCCTCCATGCCCGCGGTGCTGATCTGCTCCGAGACGTCGGCCGCGGGAATGATCCGCTCGGCGAGCGACACCCGGTAGTTGGGGATGAAGCTGACCCGCAGGCCGGTGCGCGTCGCGTCGCTGTTCACCACCTCGCCGATGCCGGTGATCAGACGGATGATCATCTTCGCGGTGCGGTACCCCGGGGCCGCCTTCGCGCCGAAGAGGAACGCGCGCGGAGCGAGGATCGATTTGGGGTCGTGCCGCGCCTTGGTCCACAGGTGCACGATGTGCAGCGCGTTGAGGAGCTGCCGTTTGTACTCGTGCAACCGCTTGATCTGCACGTCGAAGATCGCGCCCGCGTCGAGGCTCGTCCACATCACGTCGCGCAGGTGGTTGGCCAGGTCGACCTTGTTGGCGAGCTTCGCCTCCTTGAACTTCTCCACGAAGGCCGCGTCTTCCGCGAACTTCTCGAGCCCGGTGAGGCGATCGAGGTCCTTGGCCCAACCGTCACCGATCGCCTCGGTGATCAACGAGGCCAGTCGCGGGTTGCACGCCAGCAGCCAGCGCCGGGGCGTGACGCCGTTGGTCTTGTTGTTGAACCGCTCGGGGTACATCTCGGCGAAGTCGTTGAGGACGTCCTGCTTGAGCAGCTTCGAGTGGAGCGCGGCCACGCCGTTGACCGAGTGGCTGCCGACCACCGCGAGGTACGCCATGCGCACCTGCTTCTCGCGGCCCTCCTCGATGAGCGACATGCGCTCGAGGCGCTTCTCGTCGAACGGCCAGTGGATCTGCACGTGCCGCATGAAGCGCGTGTTCACCTCGTAGATGATCTGCAGGTGCCGGGGCAGCAGCCGCTCGAAGAGCGAGACCGGCCACTTCTCGAGCGCCTCGGGGAGCAGGGTGTGGTTGGTGTACCCGAAGACCTGCTGGGTGATGTTCCACGCCTCGTCCCACGGCACCTTCTTCTCGTCGAGCAGCACCCGCATCAGCTCGGCGATGGCGATCGCCGGGTGCGTGTCGTTGAGCTGAATGGCCACCTTCTTCGGGAAGTTGACGAAGTCGGTGTGGGTCTTGAGGTACCGCCGCATGATGTCGGCGATGGAGCAGGCGACGAAGAAGTACTCCTGCTTGAGACGGAGCTCCTTGCCGGCCTGGTTCTGATCGTTCGGGTAGAGGACCTTCGAGATCACCTCGGAGTCGTTCTTCTCGACGACCGAGCGCTCGTAGTCGCCGTCGTTGAAGAGCGCGAAGTCGAACTCACCCGAGGCCCGGGCCTGCCACAGCCGCAGCGTATTGACCGTCTTGGCGCCGTAGCCGGCGATCGGGGTGTCCCACGGTACGCCCAGCACCGTCTTGCCGCCGACCCACTGCGAGGCCATGCGCCCGTCGGGGAGCTGGGTCTGCTCGACGTGTCCGTAGAAGCGCACCGGGACGATGCGGTCGGGCCGCACCATCTCCCACGGGCTGCCGAACTTGAGCCACTCGTCGGCCCGCTCCACCTGGTACCCGTGGAGGATCTCCTGCGTGAAGATGCCGAACTCGTAGCGGATGCCGTAGCCGACGGCCGGCATGTCGAGCGTCGCCAGCGAGTCGAGGAAGCAGGCGGCGAGGCGGCCCAGGCCTCCGTTGCCGAGGCCCGCATCGGGCTCCATCTCGAGGAGGTTGGTGAGGTCGACGCCCAGGTGACGCAGCGCTTCGCGCGTCGGCTCCCAGAGGTTCATGTTGATGAGGTTGTTCCCCAGCGCGCGCCCCAGCAGGTACTCGGCCGAGAGGTAGTACGCGCGCTTCACGTCCTGCTGGTAGTAGCGGCGCGCCGTGGTCACCCAGCTCTTGGCCAGGCGGTCGCGCACCGTCAGCGCGAGGGCGGTGTAGCGATCCCATTGTCCGGCGGAGTCGAAGTTCTTCCCGCGGGTGAACTCGACGTGATCGACGAAGGAGCGGCGCAGCGACTCGGGGGTAGACCCCGTGCGAGCATCGTTGGACATGGTGACGCTTTAGTTCAGCGCCGGGTGAACCAGAATCTCTACTTGGTGCCGAACGCCGCCATCGGCCTCGCGGCGAGACGCGCTGCGGCATCGGCGATCTGTTGGTGGAAGAGTTCCAGCAGTTGCTTCGGGAGCGGATCGGCCCGTGGGAAGTTCTGGTTGAGCGGGTTGACCCACGCCCCCCCTCGCTTGAGCGCGAAGTGGAGGTGTGGCCCGGTCGTGAGCTTGCCGGTGTTCCCTGACTCGGCGAGCACCGTCTTCTGCTGGATGCGCTCCCCGGTCTTCACCAGGATCTTCGAGAGGTGCATGTAACAACTCTCGAAGCTCATCACGTGCTTCACGCAGACGACGTTGCCGCCGCCTTCGTCCCACCCGGCGCGCACGACCGTGCCGTCCGACACCGCCCACACCGGCGTGCCCGCGGGCGCGTGGTAGTCGACCCCGTTGTGGTTACCCACGTAGTTGAGGACCGGGTGAAAGCGGCTCCCGAAGCCGCTGGTGACGGTCGCGTACTTGAGCGGTGACTTGAGGAAGGTCTTGCGCGCCGACAGGCCCTCCTCGGTGAAGAAGGTCTCGGTGCCGTCGGGGAGCTTGAAGCGGAACGACTTCTTGGTACCGACCGAGCTGCCCACGTACTCCGCGGCGAGCACGCGGCCGTACTCGAGCGTCCGGCCCTTGTGGATGATCTTCTCCACCACCGCGCGCATGCGATCGCCCTTCTGCACGTCACGGTAGAAGTCGACGTCCCACGCGAAGACGTCCGAGAGGGTCACCGCGATGTCGGGCCGTTCGCCGGCGGCGATGGCTGCGTCCCACACGTTCGATTCGACGGTGAGCTCCACGGTGTCGATGCGCTGCTCTCGCTCGATCTCCCGCTTGCGGCCGATGTACCGATCGCCGTCACGGCGCACCTGCCACTCAGTGAGCAGGTTGCGCCGGTAGTCGAGCACGTCGAGCTGGCCGTGACGGAAGACGAGGCGCAGCTGATCGCCGGGCCGCGCCTTCTTGAAGTTGAACTCCGCGGCCGACAGCGCGCCGTGGAGGGCGGCGACTGTCGGTTCGTCGAGGCCCGCGTCGTAGAGCGCCTTCGCCACCGTCTGGTTCTTGTCGAGGCGGCGATTCTTGATGAGGGTGGACTCCTGCGCTGACAGCAGCAGGCCCACGAGGGCGACGACGAGCATGGCTGGGCAGTGTAGCCGACCCGGCGATCAGGTCAGGCTTTGGGTCTGTTTTTCGCGCGACTGTTTGAGGCGTAAGTACTCGGTCCACGCGGCCTGGGCATCGTCGAGCAACTGGGCAATCAACGGGAGCGAGACGTCGATCGCCAGGCCGTTGTTCTCCTGGGGCTCCTGGGTCGATTGAAAGAGCAAGGGGTGCGAGGTCTCTCCATTGCGGAACTCGAGGTGCAGATCGTGCGGGCTCGGCTCCGCCCACGAGAGGTCGGCGTCGAGGTCGCCAGAGTAGATCTGCATCACCAGCCCCACCACGTCGCGCAGAAAGCGGCCGTGGGGGTCGTCCTTCACGTCGACACGCGAGAGGTGGGCGAAGTCGCCCTCGATCTCGAAGTGCAGCTCACAGCCGGGCTGCTCGCAGGCGAGCGCCAGGTGCGGCCCCTGTCGGTGCAGGGAGCACCCCAACTCCCGCGGCAGGTGTTCGAAGTCGGCGATCGGCACCTCGAGGGCGCAGTTCGTCACGTCGATGCGGCTGAGAATCTGAGTCACCCCAGTCGAGTAATGAGATCCCACCGCGCTCGCAGCGATTTCAGAGCTCGACCTTCTTCTCGGTGAACTGCTGACCGTCGTGCCGCATCATCAGGCCCTTGCCCTCGGCCCGGGTCATGATCGAAACGGGCCGCTTCCACAGCGACTGGAGGTTCTTGAGCGTCTCGCGGGCGTAGTTGGGGTCGAGGTCGGCGCCGTCGTGCTTGTGCGAGAGCACCAGCTCACCCTTGTTGTCGTGGTTGGCGTCGACGACGTCGATCACCGGCTGCCCGAAGTTGGTGAGCGAGGCGAGCAGCTTGTTCTTCACCTTCTTGAACTCCCGGGTGGCGATCTCCCAGGTGTTCTTCTTGTCGTTGAAGTCGAAGGCGAAGAGCTTCTGCTCGATCGCGAACTCGGGCGTGAGGAACGCGTCGATGAAGGTGATGTCGTTGTAGTGCTTGCGGACCTCGAAGATCTTCTCGCGCCCTGCGCCGAGGTTCTTGTCCCAGCTGCGGCGCACGCGGAGGTCGTCGCACTCGTCCCACTCTTTGCCGAAGCGGCCCTTGTTCCACCGGTCTTCGATGTCGCGGTACAGCTCGATGCCCAGCTTGTAGGGGTTCAGCTTTCCCTTCTGCGTGGCCATCGTGCCGGAGTGGTGATCGGCGTAGTCGATGATCTCGTGGTCCTTGAGCGCGCGGGTGGTCATGATCGTCGAGTGCCAGTAGCTGGCCCACCCCTCGTTCATGATCTTCGTCTGGCCCTGGGGGGCGAAGTAGTAGGCCTCGTCGCGCACGATGCTGAGGATCTCGTGCTCCCACTCCTCCAGCGGCGCGTGCTCGAGGAGGAACGCCAGCACGTCGCGTTGTGGCCGCTCGGGGAACTTCTTGGCCTGCAGCTTCTCGGCGTCGACCTTCTTCTGCTGCGAGGTCACGAACTCGGCCGGGTTCATGTAGGGCCGCATGTAGTCTTTGTCGACGCGGATGCCCTCGGCGCGCACGTTGAGCTGCGCCTCGGCGACCCGCGGGTCGGGGTTGCGCCTGATGTGCGGCGCGTACTGGTCGATCAGGTTCTCCAGCGACAGCGCGAGGTCGATGAAGTCCTCGACCTTCTCCACGCCGATCTTGTCGATCGACCGGCGAATGCGAGTGGCGTGGTTCGCCATCTCGTCGACCATTTTCCGGTTGGTGAACTTGAAGGTGAAGTTGTTCTTGAAGAAGTCGTTGTGGCCGTAGACGTGGGCCATCACCAGCTTCTGGTCGACCTCCGCGTTCGCCTCGAGGAGGTAGGCGAAGCAGGGGTCGTTGTTGATGACCAGCTCGTAGATCTTCGAGAGCCCGTACTCCGACGACTTGGCGAGCTGCTCGTACTCCATGCCCCAGCGCCAGTGCGGGTAGCGGGTGGGGAAGCCGCCGTACGCGGCGACCATGTTGAGCTCGTCGGTGCTGAGCACCTCGAAGACCTGCTCGAAGAAGTCGAGGCCGAAGGCGCGGGCGTAGCCTTCGATCTCCGTCTTCAGATCCTGCAACCGCGGCGTGAGTGACTTGGGCATGTGCGTCAGCGGCCTTTGCCGAGGAAGTCCTTGATGGAGTTGTAGATGCCGTCCTTGTCGGCGATCTCGCTGAGCGACACCTTGGTGTTGTCACCGAGGTGCTCACGGAGATCCTTGATGAACTGGCCGCTCCCGTACGGTGACTCGACCTGGCCGTAGGCGAACTGGTTCACGTCACCGAGCACGTCGCTCTTGAGGATGTCGATGCACTGCCGCGTGTCGTCGGCCGACCAGTTGTCCCCGTCGGAGAAGTGGAAGGGGTAGATGTTCCACGAGCTCGCCGGGTAGTCGGCCTTGATGATGTCGCGGCACAGCTTGTAGGCGCTGGAGATCATCGTGCCGCCCGACTCCCGCGTGTGGAAGAAGGTCTCGCGGTCGACTTCGCGCGCCACGGCGTCGTGAATGATGAAGCGGGTCTCGACGCCCTTGTATTGATGCTTGAGCCAGGTATCGAGCCAGAAGCTCTCGATGCGTACGATCTCCTTCTGCTCGTCGCCCATCGAGCCCGAGACGTCCATCATGTAGATGATGACCGCGTTGGTCTCCGGCAGGTTCTCGAGCTTGAAGGTGCGGTACCGCACGTCCTGCTTGATGGGGATGATGAGCGGGTGATC
>JBBRUE010000347.1:0-7104 GCA_038248085.1 Myxococcales bacterium
AATGTTCTCATTCAAATATTGATCTGTCTGTTTGAGGACCGCGGCATAATCGATTTTTCCTCCGCCAGGAAAGCGCGTGTGGCTCCAGCCATCGTAGCTGTCGAGAAACCATTTAGTTAGGTTGTTTGTCGATAAGAAATCAGCCATATTATTTTTATTAAGAGTGAGCAATAATGTGAGAAAATACGGCCGCAGACAAGAGTGGCGGCACAGCGTTACTTACCTGTTGTTGTTGCATACCTATTGATCCTGAGAACCGGTAAGCATCAGGAAAAGATTGAAGTCTGCACGCCTCTCGAACTGATAAGCCTCGATTTTGCTCCGGATGTATTAACATATTTTTACGATAGTTCGCAATTACGACTGACGGTGAATCCCGGCCCGCTCTTTGGCCGCGTCGGAGGCCGGGGCGCTGCCGGTGCGCGCGAAGCAATCGCTGCACTCCGTCCCCAGGGCGGTCGTCTGGGCGAGGGCGAAGGGCTTCCGCTTCCCACACGCCTCGCAGATGAAGCTGACGTCTTCGGGCGGCTTCACCGGGGCGTGCTTGGTCACCGTGTCCATGTCGCGGGCGTCGAGGTAGACGCCTTTGCAGCTGCGACAGGCCTCGACGGCGACGCCCGCGGTGAGCTCGGCGTTGAGCAGCGGGATGAGGCAGCGGGGACAGTACCGATCCGACGTGCTCTTCGACTTGAGCACCTTGCGGCCGGTGGACACCTCGAGTTCCCCCGCGTCGAACCACATGCCTCCGCAGCTGTGGCAACGGTCGAGCTCGACGTCGATGCCCGGGTTCCGCGACTGCACCCAGAACGACTTCATCTTCGCGTTGCACTGCGGGCACTCGACGTGCGTCGGGAGTTCATTGGTTTCGGTCATCAGGCGGCTCCGACAGAGGAAGTTCCAGGCCGGATGATGGTCGTGCGCTTCCTCGTCGTCGAGCCAAGAAGCCGCCAGCTCCCTTCAGGCGCAGGAGCGCGAGGGCGAGGACGGCGAACAGGCCCCCCGCCGAGTCGCAACCGCAGCCGAGGGAGAAGCGCGCCGGCGTACACGTCACCTCGACGCTGATCGTCCGCGCATCCGAGGTCGTCGACCCCTGGGCAGTGACCTCGATGGTGCGGGAACCGACGTCGGCCGCGGTCGGCGTCCAGTCCACCCGGCCATTGGAGTCGATGGTGACGCCGTCGACGCCGCCCGCCGTCCAGAAGAAGACGGGCTCACTGGCTCGGAGCAGCACCTCCACCCGGCGGCCACACTGCGCGGTCACCGGGGCGACGGCGTTGATCGCGAGGCCGGGCGGGGTGGCGAACGGGGCGGTCCACGGCGTGAGGGTGATGTTGCCGGCGAGGTCGCCCGCCACCACGCGGTACCGGTGGGTGCCGTCGACGGGTTGATCGTCGAACGGAGCGATGGCCGCGCCGAGACTGGTGATCGCGCCATCGGTCTCGCGCTCGAGGGTCACCAGGCCCAGCCCGCTGAGCGCATCGCTCACGGTCCACGTCACCCGCAGGCTCCGGCTCGCCAGCCGCGTCACCACCGGCGTCGCCACCAGCGGCGCCGTCAAGTCGACCCGCGCTGGCCCCGTCGTCGAGGTCGGCCCCGCGAGGCCATCGACGGCGGCGACGACCTCCCAGCGCCAGGCCCCTTCCGGGGCAGCGTCGTCGAAGCGCGGCACCGGCAGGCCCAGGGCGACCACGGTGCCGGCATCGCTCGCGAGGTCCACGCGGGTGACGGTCCAGCCGGTGACGGCTCCTCCATCGCCCACGTCGTCCCAGCTCACCGTCACGGGCCGGTTGCCGAGCAGCGGGTTGGCCAGCAGACCCGTGGGCGCGCCCGGCGGGAAGTCGAGGCGCGCGATGCCGGGCAGGCCGACGTTCCCGGCACGATCGACGGCCGAGACCGAATACGCCCAGCGCCCGGGCCCGACGGAATCGACGAACGACACCGACGCATCGAGGACGTCGGCCACCCCGGCGCCACCGTCACCCTGGCAGCACCGCCGCACCTGGTACTCGCGCACGCCAGAGCCCCCGGTGGTGTCCGTCACGCTGAACCAGCTCACCGTGACGGTGTTGCCGGTGCGCGAGGCGGTCGGGGACGGGCTGCGCGGCGCCGTGGTGTCGACCCACACGCGGGTGCTGGGGGACCAATTCGAGACGAGGAGCCCCACGTGCGAGGCGACTCGCACGTCCCACTCGCCATCGCTGAACGAGACCGCGGCCGTCGTGGGGACCGTCATCTCTGCCGGGAGTGTCCACGCGTTGCCGAGGGCGCGGGTGGAGAAGACGAACGCCGTCGCCGAGGCCCCGCCGTCCCACACGGGGATGAACACCGGGCCGACCCCAACGCCGCCATCCGCGAGCGTGTAGTTGTCGACCGCGTCATGGGAATGCACCCCGATGGTCCACGTGCCAGGCCCCAGGCGGATGGCGATGTCGGGGGTGCCCCGCGAGTAGCGACCGTCGCCGGAGATGGGGAAGGTCCCCGCCAGTGGGTCCAGCTCCGAGAGAACGAAGTGGTAGTAGCCCAGACCGCTCTGGGTATCGGAGACGGGGTCACAGGTGAGGTACGCCACGCCTCCATCGACGGCGAGGGTGAGGTTGGCGGGGATGGGTGGGGCGAGATCGTCGACGAAGAAGGTCCACGGGGCCGACCAGGCCGAGACCACGCCGGCGTCGTCGATGCCCCGCACGCGCCAGGTGAAGAAGCCGGCGTCGGGGAGCGCCCTCCCGCTGCTGACCGTGGTGGTGGCGAGACCGGTCGGCTCGTCGCGTTGCCAGGCGACGGTGCCGCTGGGGTCCTGGACCTCGAAGCCGAAGGCCTTCACGTCCGGCGGAATGCCCGGGAGCATGCGCGCCACGAGCGAGGGCGTGCGTTGGGTCCATCCGCCATCGAGCGGAGTGGCCAACGTGGGCACGGGCGGCACGGCGCGCGCGGCACTGGCGACGACGACGAAGAGGAAGACCGCGAGCCGCAAGCCGCTCAGTCTAGCGAAGCCATCGGGGCGCGACGACGGCTCCACCCCAACTCGCGCGAATAATGCGCTGACCCGGTTGCGTCCCCCCGCGGCCACGTGTGGTGCGTTTGAGCCACGGTGGGGTGCGTGCCATTCGCCGCGCTGCCGCGACGCCTCGAGACGTACGTGTCGCGTGGCACTTCGAGTGCACAGCCGCGCGTGCCCGCACTCGCGCGGGCTCCCTCGGAGAACACACCCATGCGCCTTCTCGTTCAGTCCCTGACCCTGCTCGCCGCCACGTCCGCCTTCGCCGCCGAACCGGCCTCGGTCGAAGCCCAGCTCAGCGAGGCGCGCACGCGGTACCACGTCGCCACCGCCGGGCTTTCACCCGCGCAGGCCACGCTGGCGCAGGCGCAGGGCGCGTTCCGGGGCTGCCAGAACGGCAAGCTGCAGCTCGAGTTCAAGAGCGCGCTGGTCACCCTCGAGTCGGCGCGCAAGACGCTCGAGAAGGGCCGCCGCGAGACCGAGTCGTTCCGCCGCACGCTCGAGGCGACCCGCACCCGCATCGAGGCCGGCCACCACGTGCGCCACGAGAGCGCCGACGAGCGCGAGGCCAAAGAGCGCCACTACCTCGAGCGCCTCGGTCAGGACTACGTGGCGCCCCTGGGCCACCTCGCAGCGCTGTTCGAGCAGTACACCGGCGGGGTCACCGAGTACGCCACGACGCTCGAGCAGTACGCGACCTTCTGTGCGCAGCCCGGCTACACGAACGGCGCTGGCAAGGCGTTCGTCGCGGGGCTGGTGCCGAAGATCGACGCGCTCACCGTGAAGGCGAACCGGCTGGTGAACGAAGCGTCGGGGGTGGCCGCGCGCGACGTGTCGAGCAAGTAGGGCTGCTCAGGGTGTACGATGCGCCCATGGAACTCACGCGCGAAGACGTGTTGGCCTTCGTTCGGAGGGACTGGCAGGCGGCTCGCCGGCACAAGGACGAGTCGATGGGCCGTTGGGTCGAACTCAACGGTGCCGCCGCGGCGCTCGGCCTGGGCGACATGCTGCTGGCCCAGGTCTGGGACCGGGCGCTGGCCGAGAAGGCCAAGCAGGGCTACGCCGGACTGATCTCCATGCGCAGGAAGCTCGAACGTGCCGAAGCCAAGCGTCGTTGAACTCCTTCGCGCAGTAAACGAAGCGCTCAAGCCCCTCAAGATCCGCTGGTACGTGTTCGGAGCGCAGGCGGTCATCGCTGCCGGAGCGGTTCGGCAGACGGCTGACCTCGACATCACGACTGACGATGTTCCTGTCGAGCGACTGCGCAAGGCGTTGGCGACCGCGGGGTTCAGGCTTCGCGATGACATCGACGGTGTCGAGGACCTGATTGAACACCATCGGATCCTGCCGTTGGTTCACCGGAAGTCAGGCTACCAACTCGACGTGGTGCGGGCGGGGCCCGGCCTGGAGCAGCAGATGCTCGACCGGGCGATTCGTCGGCGCATGGGTCGAGTTCAGATTCCCTTCATCGCGACGAACGATCTGCTCGTGCTCAAGACGCTCGCCGGCCGCGACAAGGATCTCGAGGATGTTCGGGCGCTTCTCCGATCTGCGAGCAAGGAGATTGACCTGGACATCGTCCGCGAGCGGCTGCGCGAACTCGGCCAACTCATCGACGATTCTTCGCTCGGGGCCCTCTTCGAACGACAGGTCCGAACGATCAGGCCTTGAGCCGGCGGCGCGAGCGGCGACCGAGGCGACCCCAGCCGAGCAGCAGCGCCGCACCGAAGGGCAGCAGGCCCGCCGACGAGCACCCGCACGCTGGCGCCGGGGCACCGAGGGTCGAGCTGGCGGCGGCGAGATCGATCTCCACGCCTGCGTCGATGGCCGGAGGAATGCCGCCGCACACGCCGCTCGCCACGCGATGGTGACGGTGAGGCCGGTGCTGTCGGGCTGGCCGAAGCGCGCGCCGAACTGCGCGGGGGTGAGCCACTGGCGGTACTCGGCGGCGGCAGGGCTGAGCTGGGCCTTGCGCAGGGACAGCGCGAGACACCGCAGCATCGATGCAACCGCGTGAGCGGATCACGGCGACGGCCTCGCCGGTTTCGGACGCGGGCGAAGACCATGGTCTCCTGAGCGGCCGCGCCAGGACAGACCGTGAAGGCCTCAAGATGCGGGCGCGAAGAGACGAGACAAGGGCACCCGACGGGTCCACCATGTTCCTGTCACACCAACCAGGAGCACCGCCATGGCCACGAAGGCAGAGCTGTTCAAGAGCGAGCAGGAGCGGAAGAAGGCGCCGAAGGCGAAGAAGGTCGTGAAGGCGAGCCGCACCGTGCGCACCGCCGAGAAGAAGGCGACGACGAAGGAAAAGCAGTCGAAGAGCGAGAAGGGCAGCGAGCGCGCCGAGCGGAACAAGTCGACCACGGCGTCGTCGCGGCACGGCCGTCGCGCCGGCTGACTGACCCGCTCCCCGTCTTCGGCCCGAGCTGGTTTCGAGAACCGCCGAGCCGAAGCGGGCGTCGGTCTTCCGCGAAGCAGAAAAGAGGGCCGACGGCGGGTTTCGACCCGGCCTCAATGCGGAGCAGGGGAGTTAGCGCTGCGCTTCTTTTTACGAAATTGTGCCCGATAAAGCACATTGGCGCGAATAACATGCCTTTAAGAGCATAATTTCTCGAAAAGATCTGAAGCGATACAAGACGGCCAGGCGCTCGCAGAGACGGAAGCCAAGGTCGTGAGCGCTCAGGTTGCACTCGTGCAACGAGGCTTGGGCTCAAGCCACCGCGACGCGCGAGCGCGTGAGGATCGCTGCCGGCATCGGTGAGTCGAGTTCCCAGTCGACACGAATCGGGCACTCGCCATCGTGGGAGACGCGCGTCACCGGTCCGAGGAAGCGGTAGGGCTGCGCGAGTCCGCGGTCGTCTTTCCCGGTCTCGCGCACGAAGAGAAGCGGGGTGACCTTCTGCTCGACGTGCTCGATGTAGCGACGCCCCCGCTCGCTGTTCTGCTTCGTGCTCGCCTGGGACTCCCAATGGAAACGAGTCGGCGACGTCGCGTAGTCCTCGTATTGGAGATGCGGGACCTTGCTCGACGCCGACTTGTCGAGCTTCACGAGCAGGAGGTCGGCGCGGAAGCCTGGCTTGTCGGCTTTCACGACGCCGGCTTGTGGCAGCTGAATGCCGCCGTCCTGGGTGCGCAGGTCGAAGGCCGCGGCGATTTCCTCCGTCAGGTAGCTCGCGTGGAGGCGAAGGGGCACGACGCCCGGAAGCTTCGAGACGACCTCGACGAGGCGGGTCTGCGCAGCGAGGGCATCGGCGAGTGACTCGAGTTCGGCGCAGACCGACGGCATCCCACGGAGGTCCGCGATGCGTGCTTCCACGTCGGCGCCACGCTCACGATCGAACAGCACGGTGAGCACCATGCGCGCCAGCCGGTGGTGCAACTCGTCGGAGATGACGAACGTCCCGCGTGCCAGGGCCTTCACCACGCGCAGTCGTTCCATGTCGTCGATGTGAATGAGCGCCTGCACGTTTCTGAGGACTTCCCCTTCGGCCTCGGTCGGCTTCCGGACGGGGCGGCCGACCGCGAGCTCGAGGTCGGTCCAACTCCGCTTCTTTCGGTACAAGTCAGTGAGCGCAAGCCCCTCGGCCTCGAGGAAACCGCGCAGCGTGGTGGACGACGGCAGGTGCTGGAGTCGGCTGCTGAGGCTGGCGGTCGAACGATCGAGGGACGCTTCGAGTCGTGCGAGGACCTGCTTCATGGCCGTTGGCTCGAGCTGCACGGAGCATCCCGAGGGCAGGCGGGAGAAGCCCTTTTTGAACCCGTCTACGAGCTGCTTGCGGCCGAGTCCGAGCATCGCGCCGTAGCGCTCCTCAAAGCGAAAGTCCTCGTGCTGGATGGCGACGTAGTCGAGCACCGTCAGGCAGCTCTTTCGTTCTGCGCGTCGGAGGCCTCGCCCGAGTTGCTGAATGAACAGCGTGGCGCTGTCCGTGGGGCGCATCATCAGCAGCGTGTCGACGGCAGGGATATCGACACCCTCGTTGAAGAGGTCGACGACGCACAAGATCCGGGGGCGGTCAGGGGCGTCGGACGAGAACTGGCGAACCACCGCCTTGCGTCGTTCGAACGGGTCTTCGGCGGTGAGCGCGATGGCCTTGAGGTTCGCTGCG
>JBBRUE010000348.1:0-7102 GCA_038248085.1 Myxococcales bacterium
AGACTGTAAATCTGTCGGTCCCCGACCTTCGGTGGTTCGAATCCACCCCCCTCCACTCAGCACCACAACGGGCCACGTAAGCGGGGATAGCTCAGCTGGTAGAGCGTCAGCCTTCCAAGCTGAATGTCGCGGGTTCGAATCCCGTTCCCCGCTCCACCTTCGAAGTTGAAGGCAAAGGCAGTTGCAACACCGCAGCAAACGTCGGAAAGAGAAGAAGTGAAGTGCCCTGAAAGCTCAGTTGGCAGAGCGCGTCCTTGGTAAGGACGAGGTCATCATTTCAATCCTGATTCAGGGCTCCATTGAAGGCGAAGCAGTCAACCAACTCACTGAAGTACACCCAGAAGGAAGATCGACATGTCGAAGGAAAAGTTCGAGAGAAACAAGCCGCACGTCAACATCGGCACGATCGGCCACGTTGACCACGGCAAGACCACGCTGACCGCGGCCATCACCAAGGTCCTCGCCAAGTCGGGCGGCGCCACCTTCCTCGCGTACGACCAGATCGACAAGGCGCCCGAAGAGCGCGCCCGCGGCATCACGATCTCGACCGCGCACGTCGAGTACCAGACCAAGAACCGCCACTACGCGCACGTCGACTGTCCCGGCCACGCCGACTACGTGAAGAACATGATCACCGGCGCCGCGCAGATGGACGGCGCGATCCTCGTCGTCAGCGCGCCCGACGGTCCGATGCCCCAGACCCGTGAGCACATCCTGCTCGCGCGCCAGGTCGGCGTTCCGTACATCGTCGTCTTCCTGAACAAGATCGACATGCTCGACGACGTCGAGCTGCGCCAGCTGGTCGAGGAAGAGGTCCGCGACCTCCTCAAGAAGTACGACTTCCCGGGCGACAAGATCCCGGTGGTGCCCGGCTCGGCGCTCAAGGCGCTCGAAGGCGACATGGGCCCCATGGGCGAGCCCGCGATCCTCGCGCTGATGGAGGCGGTCGATACCTACATCCCGACCCCCGTTCGTGCCATCGACAAGCCCTTCCTGATGCCCGTCGAAGACGTGTTCTCGATCGAAGGCCGTGGCACCGTCGCCACCGGTCGCGTCGAGCGCGGCATCGTCAAGATCGGTGAAGAAGTCGAAGTCATCGGCCTCCGCCCGACCCAGAAGACGGTCGTCACCGGCGTCGAGATGTTCAAGAAGCTCCTCGACCAGGGCATGGCCGGCGACAACATCGGCGCGCTCGTTCGTGGCCTCAAGCGCGAAGACATCGAGCGTGGCCAGGTGTTCGCCAAGCCCGGCTCGGTGAACCCGCACACGAAGTTCAAGGCGCAGATCTACGTGCTGACCAAGGAAGAGGGCGGTCGTCACACGCCGTTCTTCAAGGGCTACCGCCCCCAGTTCTACTTCCGCACCACGGACGTGACTGGCTCGGTCATCCTCCAGGAAGGTGTTGAGATGATCATGCCGGGCGACAACACGGCGATCGAAGTCGAGCTCATCACCCCTGTCGCCATGGAGAAGGAGCTCCGGTTCGCCATCCGTGAAGGTGGCCGCACCGTCGGTTCTGGCGTCGTCGCCGAAATCATCGCCTGAGTCGTTCTTCAGGCTTCTGAGGTGTGCACGCACACCGCTTGACACGAGGGGAGGGCTTCTGTCAGGGAGCCGTCCCCTCTGTCGTCATCTTTCCCAGGAGTTGTGTCATGCCCAAGGGCAACCGCAGCCTCATCTCGCTCGAGTGCACCGTTTGTAAGGACCGGAACTACGTGACGACCAAGAATCGTCGCAAGCAGCAGGACAAGTTGGAGATGTCCAAGTTCTGCCGCCGTTGCCGGAAGCACACCGACCACAAAGAAGGCAAGGTCGGCTGAGTCGAGCCGTTTTTCTCGGACGCCAGTAGCTCCAACGGTAGAGCAGCGGTCTCCAAAACCGCGTGTTGCAGGTTCGAATCCTGCCTGGCGTGCCAGTTTCTGAAGGAAATCAACTCGGGCGCTGGTCGGAAGCACCTCCGGCCGGCGTTCGAGGTTTCTGCTTGAACGGAGTGCCCTAAATGTCGGCGACTGAAGCCAGCCAGCAAGCGAACCGCGCGGAGATGGACCCGCGACGCCTCGTCGTCGTGAGCTACCTCGTGTTCGGCCTCATCATCACCCTGTTCCTCGGGCGCCTGGTGGAGTTGCTGTTCGCCCAGGTGAGCCTCGCCAACACCGAGATCATCGCCGGCGGCGGCATCAAGCTCGCCGACCTGATCGGGTTCGTGTTGACCGCCGGTGGGGCCGCCTACGCGTGGACCAACCCGCGGGTGAAGAGCCTGTCTCTCGAGGTCGCGACCGAGCTGATGCGCGTCACCTGGCCGTCCTGGGAGGACGTTCGCGTCTCCACCATGGCGGTGGTCGTGGCGTCCCTCATGACAGCCATTCTTCTCTTCGGCATGGACACCCTCAGCTACAAGCTGATGGTCGAGTGGCTGCCGAAGATCTTCTCTTGGGGGTCGCCGTGAGCAGCGAAGAAAACACCGAGAAAAAGTGGTTCGTCGTCCACACCTATTCGAACTTCGAGGGCAAGGCGAAGAAGAGCCTCGAGGACAAGATCAAGCTCGAGAACCTCCAGGACCTCTTCGGCGAGATCCTCGTGCCGACCGAGCAGGTCGTCGAGATGCGTGACGGGCAGAAGCGCACCACTCGCCGCAAGACGATGCCGGGCTACATCCTCGTGCACATGGCGATGAACAACCGCACCAAGAGCCTGGTGAAGAACACGCCCAAGGTGACCGGCTTCCTCGGCGCCGTCGGCCAGGACGACCCGCCGCCCCTCCGCCAGGCCGAGGTCGAGCGCCTCACCACCCAGCTGTCTGAAGGCACCATGCGGCCCAAGCCCAAGGTGCAGTACGACGACGGCGACACCGTGCGCGTCATCGACGGGCCCTTCGCGAACTTCAACGGCACCATCGAAGAGGTCAACCCCGAGAAGGGCCGCGTCAAGGTACTGGTCAGCATCTTCGGCCGCTCGACCCCCGTCGAACTCGATTTCATGCAGGTGGAGAAGACCACCGGCTGAAGCAGTTGTCGTAGCGCAGCAAAAAACAACCAGCGTGGGAGGCGGTTTCCGCCGTTTGAACCACGGGAGAAGTGCACATGAAGAAGGTCACAGGACAGGTCAAGTTGCAGATCCCCGCCGGGAAGGCGAACCCGGCTCCTCCGATTGGTCCCGCGCTCGGTCAGATGGGCGTCAACATCATGGAGTTCTGCAAGCAGTTCAACGCCAAGACCCAGCAGGCGATGAAGGACGGGATGATCATCCCCGTGATCATCACCGTGTACCAGGATCGCTCGTTCACCTTCGAGCTCAAGACGCCTCCCGCGTCGGTGCTCCTCAAGAAGGCGGCGGGTCTCCACACCGACAAGAAGAAGGGCTCGGGCGCCAAGAAGTCGGGCAAGGAAATCGTCGGCAAGGTCACCAAGAAGCAGGTTGAGGACATCGCCAAGCTGAAGATCCAGGACACCACCGCCGGCAGCATCGAGGCGTGCATGCGGACGATCGCCGGTACGGCGCGTTCGATGGGCATCCAGGTCCTCTGAGTCTTCGTTCCTCCCACCCACTTCTTTAGAAAAAAAGGATCTCACCATGCCTGGCAAGAAATTCCGCGCGGCCGCCGAGAAGGTCGACCGCAACAAGCGCTACACCATCGCCGAGGGCTTCGCCGTCCTCAAGCAGACCTCCGACCTCGTGAAGGGCAAGTTCGACCAGACGGTCGACGTGGCCATCAACCTGGGTGTCGACCCCAAGCACGCTGACCAGATGGTCCGCGGCGCCGTCGTCCTCCCCCACGGTACGGGCAAGAGCGCCCGGGTCGCGGTCTTCGCCAAGGGCGAGAAGCAGACCGAAGCCACCAACGCCGGCGCCGACTTCGTCGGTGAGGCTGACCTGGCCAAGAAGATCGAAGAAGGCTTCATGGACTTCGACACGGTCATCGCCACCCCCGACATGATGGGTGTCGTCGGCCGCCTCGGTAAGGTGCTCGGCCCCCGCGGCCTGATGCCGAACCCCAAGGTCGGCACCGTCACCACCGACCTCGCCCGCGCCATCAAGGAGGCCAAGGGCGGCAAGATCGAGTTCCGCGCCGAGAAGGCTGGCATCGTGCACGCGCCGGTCGGCAAGGCGTCGTTCGAGGCCACCAAGCTCGCCGAGAACTTCAACGTGCTCATCGAGCTCGTCATGAAGATGAAGCCCGCGACCGCCAAGGGCGTGTACCTCAAGGGCATCACCATCAGCTCCACGATGGGCCCCGGCGTGAAGATCGACACCCAGGAAATCACCGCTCGCTTCAAGTGAGCGTGGTCCCGAAAGCCCGTTGCGCCTCGCCGATTGGCTAACCCGGCGCGGCGCTTTGGTTTTCGGGGTGTTGACAGAGGTCCAGTCTTCCGTGTAAGCGCGGCGGACTTTGCAATCACGACGCCAACGGACCTCCGGGTCCCGAGGGCGTCCGCTTCAAAAGAATAGACCCTGGACGAAGACAGCAGGGGTCTCGGCGATGAAGGGCAACGTCTCTTGGCAACCCGCAAGGGGGAGACGCTGAACGGAGTCGCAGGGACTTAAACGGTGGCCTTGTTGGGCTGCCCTGCCGAGACGGGGAGCGGTGGGAAAGACGGGCGGGAGCCCGACTTCGCCTCACATTTCTCGCTCCTGCATTTGGCTTTGTCAGGAAACTCAGACGGAAGGAGGTAAGCAAATGATTAAGAGCGAGAAGGAAGAGCTGATCAAGGAGCTCAACGACAAGTTCACCCGCGCAAAGGGTGTGATTATCGCGGAGTTCAACAAGCTCGATGTCGATACCGTCAACCGGCTTCGCAAGAAGCTGCGTGATGGGAAGGTCGAGTGGAAGGTGCTGAAGAACACGCTGGCGCGTCGCGCAGCGAAGGGCACCTCGGTCGAGAAGATCTCCGATGACTTCGTGGGGCCGGTGGCAGCTGCCATCAGCTACGACGACGTCGTCACTCCGGCGAAGATCCTGTCGGAGTTCGTGAAGGACCTCGAGACCGTCAAGATTCGTTCGGCGGTGATTCAGGGCCAGAAGATCGACAAGGCGGGCGTTCAGGCATTGGCGAAGTTGCCGAGCCTCAACCAGCTGCGCGCGACGATCCTCGGCATGATCAACCAGCCGGCGACCAAGCTTGTCCGCACGATCAACGAGCCGGGTTCAGCCCTGGCGCGTGTCATCAAGGCGAAGTCCGAGAAGGCGTAACAACTCACCCGTTCCCGTTTCATCCACTCTCAACCGCAGTCATTCGAAGGAAGAAAAGTCATGGCAGACATCAACGCGATCGTCGACTCGCTCTCGAGCCTCACGGTTCTCGAAGCGGCCGACCTGGTGAAGCAGCTCGAGACCAAGTGGGGCGTTTCCGCAGCGGCGGCGGCGGCTCCGGCAGCCGGCCCGGCAGCGGCGGCGGCTCCTGTCGAGGCGCAGACCGAGTTCACGGTCATCCTCGCCAAGGCCGGCGACAAGAAGATTGACGTCATCAAGGTCATCCGCGAGCTGACCGGCCTGGGCCTCAAGGAGGCCAAGGACCTCGTCGAGGGCGCGCCCAAGACGGTGAAGGAAGGCGTCAACAAGGAAGAGTCCGCGAAGATGAAGGACAAGCTCCTCGCGGCCGGCGCCACGGTCGAGCTCAAGTAATCGTTTCGAAAGTCGGTTCCTGGGCGAGCCGGTGACTCCAAGTCAGAGTCACCGGCTTTGCCCGTATTGAGTGGTCCTGTTTTCTGGAGAAGCGACGAATGCCTACCCTGCAGAACAACTTCCGCGCCCGGAAGAGCTTTGGGAAGATCAGCAAGGTCATTGAGATCCCCAACCTCATCAACATCCAGAAGCAGAGCTACGAGAAGTTCCTCCAGGCAGACGTGCTGCCCGAGAAGCGCGAGGACGTCGGCCTTCAGGCCGTGTTCAAGTCGGTGTTCCCGATCCGCGACTTCAATGAGACGAGCTCCCTCGAGTTCGTCAGCTTCAACCTCGAGAAGCCGAAGTACGACGTCGACGAGTGCCGCCAGCGCGGCATGACGTTCGCGGCGCCCATCAAGGTCGTCGTCCGTCTCGTGGTCTGGGACAAGGACGAAGAGACCGGCGCCCAGTCGATCCGCGACGTGAAGGAGCAGGAGGTCTACTTCGGTGAGATCCCGCTCATGACCGAGAACGGGACCTTCATCATCAACGGCACCGAGCGTGTCGTGGTGAGCCAGCTCCACCGTTCGCCCGGCGCCTTCTTCGACCACGACAAGGGCAAGAGCCACTCGTCGGGCAAGCTGCTCTACAACGCGCGCGTCCTCCCCTCGCGCGGCTCGTGGCTCGACTTCGAGTTCGACCACAAGGACCTGCTGTACGTGCGCATCGACCGCCGCCGCAAGCTGCCGGTCACCGTGCTCATCCGCGCCCTGGGCGCGGTCAAGGACACCGCGAAGAAGAGCCCGCTGGAGTTCCGCGGCTCGACCGAAGAGATCCTCAACTACTTCTACGCCACCGAGACGATCTACCTCTACAACGACTCGGAGTTCGAGAAGTCGGTCGACTTCGAGCTGCTCTACAACCAGCGCGCGACGCGCGACGTGAAGACCAAGAGCGGCGAGGTGATCGTCAAGAAGAACCGCAAGTTCACCCGCGCTTCGCTCAAGAAGCTCGAGGCGTCGAAGATCACCCGGCTGCCCCTCGATGCCGACGAGCTTTACACCAAGGTCTCGGCCTTCGACGTGGTCGACGAGGCCACCGGTGAAGTGCTGGTCGAGTGCAACGAGGAGCTCTCGCAGACGGTCATCGAGGAGCTCGTCAAGCGCGGCGTGAAGGAGATCAAGGTCCTCTTCATCGACAACCTGAACGTCGGGCCCTACCTCCGCGACACGCTGCTGATGGACAAGATCGAGTCGCCGGAAGAAGCGGTGATGGAGATCTACCGGCGCGTGCGCCCGGGTGACCCGCCGACGCCGGAGACGGCCGTCAACCTGTTCAACAACGTCCTGTTCTTCAACCCCGAGCGCTACGACCTCTCGAAGGTCGGCCGCCTCAAGCTGAACTCCAAGTTCGGCCTCGAGGAGCCCCTCGACAACCAGGTCCTGACCAAGCGCGACATCCTCGAGACGATTCGCTACCTGATCGATCTCAAGAACGGCAAGG
>JBBRUE010000349.1:0-7095 GCA_038248085.1 Myxococcales bacterium
AGCTCGGCCGGCGCCGGCGACATGAAGCGCTGAGCGACCTCCGCGCGCGAGACCTTGGCGAAGACGTGGCGGCGGCGCAGCACCTGGCCGTTCGCGTCGAGCGTGAGCCCGGCCGCGGCGCAGCGCACCACCGCGGGGGTCAGGCCCATGAAGGCCGACGCCGAGACGATGGGGACCTCGCGGTTGATCAGCAGCGCCGCCACGCGGTTCTCGAGCGCGGGCTCGTTGGGCGAGTGGATGAGGTTCACGCCCCACGGCGCGGTGGTGCCCAGCGTGGTGACGAGCTCGGTGAGCGCCTCCTCGACCCGGGGGAACGAGAGGCCGCCGGCGCCGAAGAAGCCGAGCATGCCGCCGCGCGCCATCGCGATGACCATGCGGGTCGTGGCGATGCCATTGGCCATCTCGCCGGCGATCAGCGGGAAGCGCACGCCGTGCACTTCGCAGAAGGAACGATCGCCCAGCCACTCCGGGTAGAGCGCGGGCAGCGAGGCGAGCAGTGGCCAGTCACCGGGCTGCGGAGCGGAGACCGTCGCGCCTCCGACGACCAGGCCGACCCGCGCGCGCGTGAGATCTTTGACGACGTGCAACGGCTCGCGGATGCGGCCCAACACGGCGACGAGGTCAGCGGGCTCGAAGACGGGGGGCACGGCGCCGGGCCGCCAATGGCCGACGGGCAGGACTTCGCGGGAATGGGTGGGCACGGGGACGTCCATCTGCCACGCCGATCGTCATGTGCGTGTCACGGAGCGCCTCCCCGACGCACCGGGGCAGCAAGGGACGCGGCAGATGACGCAGGAAGTCACCCGATAAGCGAGCCAAACATCCAAAATCACATGGAATGAATGCGGGCGTGCGACTCACGAGTGGCGACTTGCCCAATGCCGACAGCCCCTCACCGCGAACGCCCGTGACGCACGTCTGCAGGCTTCGACTCGGGTGACTTTCTGGTCGCCAGGGCAGCCAAAAACTCACCCGAGTGACCCGCCTCAACGCTGAGTGTCTGAGTCACGGGCGTGGCGTGCCGCGCGGCTGCCCGAAACGACGCCGCTCTTCCGCCACCAGAAAGCCCTGCGCCCTCGAGGCGTTGTTGCTTCTCACGCTTGACACCATATTGACCAAGCGCCTAAACCGATAGCCCAAGAGGTGGACCCATGGACGCTGATCAGACGAAGTCGAAGATCCTCACCGCCGCCGACACGCTGTTCGGCGAGCTGGGCTTCGACGCGACGACGACGCGGGACATCGCGCAGCGCTCGGGCGTCAACAAGGCGCTGATCCACTACCACTTCGGGACCAAGGACGAGCTGCTCGAGGCGCTCCTCGAGGGCTACTACTCGAAGCTGAGCACCGCGCTGCAGGCGGCGCTCGGCCGGCGCGGGGGGCTCGCGGCCCAGGTGGAAGACCTGCTCGACGCGTACGCCGACTTCCTCGCCGAGCACTACTCGTTCACCCGCATCGTGCAGCGCGAGGTCGCCAGCGGCCGCCACGTCGAGCGCATCGTCGAGCGCACCCTGCCGATGTTCCAGCTCGGCCTCACGTGGATGGGCGGCGCGCTCGAGCGGCCCCCGAAGGACTACGAGGCCATCCAGGTGCTCACCACCGTCTACGGCATGGTGGTGACCTGGTTCACCTACGGCGAGGTGATCAAGCGCCTCACTGGCAAAGACCCGTTCTCCCCGGCTGCGCTCGCCGCGCGAAAACGCCACGTGCACAAGGTCGTCAGGCTGCTGCTCGCCGAGCTCGACGTGAAGGAGTCCACATGAACGCCCTGCACCTCGCCCCCGCCTCGAGCGGCTCGACGTTGCACCCGAAGAACGCGGCGATGAAGGCGCGGCTGCTCACCGCTGATCACTGGCTGTGCATCGAGCGCGCGCGGTACGCCACCCAGGTCTACGGCGAGACCGAGGGCCTGCACCCGTCCCTGCGCGCGGCGAAGAGCCTCGAGCGCGTGCTGGCGAAGATGTCGATTCGCCTCGACCCCGACGAGCTGCTGGTCGGCAACCGCAGCTCGCGCGCCATCGCGCCGCCCATCGCCCCGGAGCGCGGCGACTTCACCTTCGTCTTCCGTCACCTCTTCGAGGAGCTCGAGGCCTTCGGCTACCGCATCGCGCCGGAAGACCGCGCCGAGCTGTTCGAGGAGATCATCCCCGCGTGGGAAGGAAAGACAGTGCGCGACGCGAAGGTCGCCGCCTTCGAGACCCACGGCTTGTCGAGCCGGCTCAACCTCTCGCCCCGGGAGATCGCGCGGAAGCTGCGCGCCTTCGGCCCCGCCACCCTCGCCCGCCTCGTCGCGCCGCGGAGCAAGGGCACGTGGAGGCTGATCAAGAGCCTCCCGCGGTTGCTGCGCGCGGTGCAGGGCGGCGCGAAGGACAACCTCAAGGGCCGCGGTCGCTGCACCGACACCCAGGCCCACATCGTGCCGGGCCACAAGAACGTGCTCGCGCGTGGCTTCAGTGGAATTCGCGACGACGCGCAGGCGCGGCTGGCCCGGGAGTGCACCGGGTCGCAGCGCGCGTTCCTCGAGAGCGTGGTCATCACCTGCGAGTCGATGCGCGCGTTCTCGGGCCGCTTCGCCGAGCTGGCGCGCGCCCAGGCCGACGCCGAGCCCCACGCCGGGCGCCGCGAGGAGCTGCTCACCATCGCCCAGGCCTGTGAGCGCGTCCCGTGGCTCCCGCCGCGCACGTTTGCCGAGGCGGTGCAGGCGCTGTGGTTCACCCAGAACGCGGCGATCATCAGCTACGGCGCAGGCAGCGGCATCACCCCGGGCCGGGTCGACCAGCTCCTCTTCCCCTTCTACGAGGCCGACGTCGCGCGCGGCGCGCTGACCCGCGACCACGCCCTGCGCCTGCTCGAGGAGCTGATCATCAAGCTCAACGACAACGTGGTCATCTGGCCGAACATCGGGGGCGTCGAGTTGAACCACCTCGGCTCCGACGTGGAGAACATCACCATCGGCGGCGTGGGCCGCGACGGCCTCGACGCGACCAACGAGCTCTCGTGGCTCTTCATCGAGGCCATCGAGAACACCAACCTCGCCACCACCGCGTCGTTCCGCGTCTCGAAGAAGAGCCCGCCCGACTTCGTGCGCCGCGTCGCGCAGATGCACCGCAAGACGAACTCCCCGGCGTTCCTCAACGACGAGACCGCCATCGCCACGCTGATGGACGACGGCTACCCGCTCGAGGCCGCGCGCGAGTACTGCCTGGTCGGCTGCGTCGAGCCCTCGGGCAACGGCGATACCTTCGGCGCGACCGGCGGCAGCAAGGTCTACTTCCCCACCGCGCTCGACCTCGTCTTCAACCGCGGCCGCACCACCTTCTTCGGCAACCAGGACGGCCCCGACACCGGCGACCCGCGCGCCTTCGCGACGTTCGACGGGTTGCTCGACGCGTTCTTCCGCCAGCTCGAGACGATGGTGGGGCAGGTCACCGACGCCACCAACCTCCGCGACGCCATCTGGGCCGAGCGGTTTCACAACCCGCTCATCTCCTCGACCATCGACGGCTGCATCGAGAACGCGAAGGACATGACCGCCGGCGGCGCGGACTACTCGTTCGGCGCGGTGGGCGGCGGCGGGCTGGGCACGGTGGTCGACTCGCTGGCCACGGTGCGCGCGCTGGTCTTCGAAGAGCGCTCGGTGACGATGGACGAGCTGCTCCGTGCGCTCTCGACGAACTTCCGCGACCACGAGGCGCTGCGGCAGAGGCTGAAGGCCGGGCCCCGCTTCGGCAACGACGACGCGAAGGTCGACGCGCTCGCCGCGCTGGTGGTGGAGCGCTTCTGCGCGATGGCGCGCGCGAAGCCCACGGTCACCGGCGGCCACTTCAAGGCGAGCCTCATCTCCTACGGGCTCAACGTGTACGAGGGCGCGCTGGAACCGGCGACCCCTGACGGGCGCCGCGCAGGCGAGCCGCTCTCGAACAGCATGTCGCCCAGCAACGGCGCGGAGCGGAAGGGCCCCACCGCGGTGCTCAACTCGATGGCGCGCATCGACCACACGCAGATCGGCTACGGCAACTCGCTCAACGTGAAGCTCCCGCTCGGGCTGCTCGCCTCGGACAAGGGCGTCGAGAGCCTCGCCGGCCTGGTGCGCACCTACTTCCACAAGGGCGGCTTCCACGTGCAGTTCAACGCGGTCGACGCGCTGACGCTGCGCAAGGCCCAGGCGACGCCGCAGGACTACGCCGACCTCATCGTGCGCGTCTCGGGCTACTCGGCCTACTTCACGCGGCTGGGCAGGCAGATCCAGGACGACATCATCGCGCGCACCGAGCTCACCCCATGAGCACCGGCCGGGTGTTCGACGTGCAGCGCTTCTCGGTGCACGACGGGCCGGGCATCCGCACCACGGTGTTCCTCTCGGGCTGCAGCCTGCGCTGCGCGTGGTGCCACAACCCCGAGTCGTTCGACGCCGCGTCGGGCTGCGCGCGCACGCCGGCAGACGTCCTCACCGAGGTGCTCACCGACCGCGACTACTACGCGACCAGCGGCGGAGGCCTCACCGTGTCGGGCGGGGAGCCGTTGCTCCAGCCGGCCTTCGTGCGCGAGCTGCTCGGGTTGGCGAAGGCCGAGGGCCTGCACACCTGCGTGCAGACCGCGGGGCACGTTCCCTTCAGCGCCTTCCGCGAGGTGCTCGACGCAGTCGACCTCTTCCAGTTCGACCTCAAGCACCTGGAGCCTGCGCGGCACCGGGTGTTGACCGGCGCGAGCCCTGATCAGCTCCTGCAGAACGCGTCGGCGTTGCTCGCGCGGGGGGTGACGGTGGAGTTCCGCGTGCCGCTGGTGCCGGGGTTCAACGACGACGAAGAGAATCTCGAGCGGGTGCGCGCCTTCCTCTCGACGCACGGGGCGTCGGGCGTGCGGCTCGTGCCGTACCAGCGGGCCTACCTCGACAAGTATCGGCAGCTCGGGCTCGTCCCGCGGTGCGCCGACGTCGAGCCCCCATCACCCGCAGCGCTGCACGCCGCGGCACAGCGGCTTCGCCAGCAGGGCCTCACCGTGACCGTCGACGCGTAGGCGGAAGCCCGCTGCGTGCCGTGCAGAGGGTCGATGATGGCCGCGCATGGCCGCACCATCGCGCGCGTGGGTTAGGGTGCGCCACCTCATGGCCGTCACCGTCGCCGCCAGCGCCATCGAAGGACTGTTCATCAGGTCGCTCAAGCCGACGGGACGGTTCCGCGAGGCGCTGCGCGAGAGGGGGCTCGACCTCGACCACCCTGCGCACGAGTACCCGTTGAGCGTGTGGACCGACTGTGTCGATCTCGCCGCGGCCGAGGTGTACCCGCGGCTCTCGCTCGCCGACGCGTGGGTGCAGATGGGCCGCCACTTCATCGAGGGCTACTTCCAGACCATCACCGGGCGGATGATCTCCACCATGCTTCCGTTCTTGAGTGCGAAGGCCTTCGTGAACCAGGTGCCGCGCTTCATGAAGACCGGCAAGCGCGGCATCGAGTCGTCGGTGCGTTGGGTCGACGCAAAGCACGCCGTCGTCGAGATCCCCGGCACGCATTGCCGGGTCGGCGCCCTGATGAAGGGGGTCCTCGAGGTCAGCTTCGAGCGCATGAGCCTCCCGGGCGTGTCCCTCGAGGCGAAGGAGACCGGAGGCATCGACGCCGAGCTCCACGTGGGCCTGCCTTAACGAGTCTCCGACGTGCAGCGCTGGGCGAAGGTCGAGTGCGCCAACCATTGAGAGAAGAGGTCACGCCAGGTGTCCCACCCGTGGAGGCCCGGCGCGTGGAACACGTGGTCCGCCGGCAGCACCGCGCCCAACAGCGCGTCGTCGGCGGCGAGTCGCTCGCGGTCGCCCCAGCCGACGTAGATCTCCGGCCCCGGAGCGCCCCTCACCGTCACGTCCTGCAACCAGCGCCACAGCTGCGCCGAGTAGTTGCGCGCATCGCTCGGGCTCTCGGCGGGGGCCTGCCACGCGGCGAGACCGCCTGCGGCTCGAATCGCGTCGGTGACGTCCGCGCCGCCCAGGAACGGGGAGAGTGCGAGCACGCCCTGCACCTGGCCGGGGCGCTGGTGCGCGTAGAAGAGGCTGCCGAAGCCGCCCATCGACGCGCCGACCAGCCAGGTCTCCTGGTAGCCAGCGGCCTGCGCCGGCCCGAGGACGTCGGTCTCGAGCCGCTCAGCGACGATGCCCCGCGCGTAGTAGCCCATCGTGGCGTCGGCCGAGACGAGGTCCACCGAGAACTTCCCGGCGCGCACCGACTCGACGAACTTCTGCCGGAGGAAGGACTCGGCCCGGTCACCGGCACCGGGAAGAAAGACCAGCAGGCACTTCGCCTTGCCGGCGGCGTGGCTGTCCTTCACTGAGGCCATCGGGACCGGCGCGGGAATGAACAGGGCGCACGCCTGGAGGACGGAGCAGGCGATCACGACGAGCAAGCGCATGGGAGCGACCTCCGGACAGAAGGGAGGCGACAGGGTCGCACAGCGGGGTCGGTTCCGGCGCTCAACGACGAGCGGCTGAAATCAGGCCGGGAGGCCCGACTCGCGGCGCAGCGGCGGCAGCTCCGCGAGGATCTTGCTCCACGTCGCCGCCTGCACGGCCTTTCGGGGCAACACGCGGTCCATCGGGGTGGTGAAGCCGTGGGCGTTGCGAACGCCCCGGTCGAGGTGTTCGAGGTCGAGGTACTCGTCGCCCTCCACGAGCTGCGACCTGGTCTCGGCGGTGGTGACCTGCGCGAGCTCTTCGTTGGTGAGCAGCTTCAGCACGGTGTCGCGAGTCTGCAGGGCGGTGCGGGTTTCAGTGGTCATGATCATGTCCTCGAGGGGTGAGCGGTCAGCATGGCGCGTCGCACTGCGCCGGGAGTTCTCGGGGGCCCCGCGTCCGGGTACGGGCCCGGGCGAGCGACGCGTCGGCCGGGTGCCGCAGCAGCACACCTCCGCCGTCGGCGAGCTCGAGGCCCGCCGGCCGTACAGGAATCGATTGATCCACCAGCACCGGGTCGTTGTCGTCCATCACAGTCCTCCCCAGGGTTGCACCATCTCGGCGTCAGGACGAAGCGAAGGCCGGCGCTCGGCGCTCGCCCCCATCAACTGCGCGCCGGGCCAGAAGTCCGACACCGGGGCCAACGCGGCGATGATGCGCAG
>JBBRUE010000350.1:0-7079 GCA_038248085.1 Myxococcales bacterium
GCCGTCAGCGACGAAGAGGTCAAGGCCCGCTACCTCAAGGAAGGCGACGTGGCGAAGGTCACCTTCGTGCGCTTCACGCCCACCATGTTCTCCGAGAAGGTCGCCGTGCCGAAGCCGGCCGAGATCGACGCCTGGGCCAAGGCCAACGAGCCGGCCATCGCCGCGTACTACGAGCAGAACAAGTTCACCTTCTTCCAGCAGGAGAAGGTCAAGGCGAAGCAGATCCTCATCAAGGTGCCCGCCGACGCCGACGCGGCGAAGAAGGCCGAGTTCAAGCTGCGCATCGAGAACGTCCGCAAGGACATCGTCGACAACAAGAAGGACTTCGCGACGATCGCCAAGGCCGTCTCCGACGATCTCGAGACCCGCGAGAAGGGTGGCGATCTCGGCTTCGTGGAGCGCCTCCAGCTCCCCGGCGCGTTCGCCGACGTGCTCTTCGCCGTGCAGCCGGGCGAAGTCACCGCCCCGGTCGAGACCCCCATGGGCTGGTTCATCGGCACCGTGGTGGAGAAGAAGGCCGCCGACCAGCGGCCCCTCGACAGCGTGCGCAAGGAGATCGCCGGGCAGCTCTTCGTGAAGGAGAAAGCGAAGGCCCTCGCGAAGGCCGAGGCCGACAAGGCCCTCGTCGCGGTGAAGGCTGGCAAGAAGCTGGGCGAGCTGTTCCCCGCCGAGAAGACCGAGGGCGCCAACCCCTTCGCCTTCGCGGCGGAGTCGAAGCCCCAGGCCAAGGAGACCGGCGAGTTCAGCTCGTCGGCCGAGACGATCCCCCAGCTCGGCGCCGAGCCGGCGATCAAGAAGACCATCTTCGACCTCAAGGCCGCCGGGAACATCGAGGAGGTCCTCACCGTCGGTGACGCCTTCGTCGTCGCCGTGGTCGACGAGCGGAAGTCGCCCAGCGACGCCGACTTCGAGACCCAGAAGACCCAGCTGAAGACCGAGGCCGTCAAGGGCAAGCAGTTCGAGGTCCGCGAGGGTTTCCTCAAGTCGCTCAAGCAGGTCGGCACCGTGGTCACCAACGACTCGGCGATCGACAAGGTCATCGGCGAAAGCTGATTGCCGCCCGCGTCCCCGCTCCCCGCCGGGGAGCGGGTCAGGGTGAGGGCTCCCTTTGCAGCTGATCCTCGCCTCCGCCTCTCCCCGCCGTCGTGAACTCCTGGGTCACCTCGGCGTGATCTTCGAAGTCCGCCCGGCAGACATCGACGAAGCGCTGCGGCCCGGTGAAGGGGCTCACGCCTACGTCGAGCGCCTCGCCCGCGAAAAGGCGGGGCAGCACCCCGGGCGCATCGTCCTCGCCGCCGACACCTCGGTGGTGATCGACGACGAGGTCCTCGGCAAGCCGGGCCACGACGCCGTGCTCGGCGCCACCATGCTCGGCCGCCTGTCTGGGCGGGCACACGAGGTGCTCACCGGCATCGCCGTTTCCGGGCCGAAGGGCCTCACCTCCCGCGTGGTCAGCTCGCAGGTCCATTTCCGCGCGCTGACCGCGACGGAGATCGCCTGGTACGTGCACACCGGCGAAGGCGCCGACAAGGCCGGGGGCTACGCGCTCCAGGGCCGCGCCGGGGCCTTCATCACCTCGATCGTCGGCAGCCCGAGCAACGTCATCGGGCTCCCCCTGGCCGACACCGCCGAGCTGCTGCGCGCCGCGGGCCTCGCGCTCCCGATGGACACCCCGTGATCGACCGCCCGACCCTCTCCGCGAACTTCGCTGCCGTGGAGGCGCGCATCGCCGCCGCCTGCACCCGCGCCGGGCGCCCCCGCGCGAGCGTCACCCTGGTCGCCGTCAGCAAGCTCCACCCGCCCGAGGTCATCCGCCTGGCGTGGGAGCTCGGTCACCGCGACTTCGGCGAGAACTACGCCCAGGAGCTCCGCGACAAGCACCGGCTCCTCGCCGACTGCGTGGGCCTTCGGTGGCACGCCATCGGCCCGGTGCAGTCGAAGAACGCGAAGTACATCGCCCGCGCCGCCCACGTGTTCCACGCCCTCGAAAGCCTCGAGGTCGCGATGGAGCTCTCCAAGCGACGCACCGAGGCCGAGCTCCACTGCCTCCTCGAGGTCAACGTCGCCGGGGAAGCGTCGAAGGCCGGCCTCGACCCCGCCGCGCTCCCAGAGCTGGTCGAGGCCGTGCGCGCGCTCCCCAACCTCGAGCTGGTGGGCCTCACCGCGATGCCCCCGCTCTCGGAAGATCCCCAGGCGTCGCGCCCTCACTTCCGCGCCGTCGCACAGCTCGCGAAGCACTAC
The DNA here is from genome assembly GCA_038248085.1 of Myxococcales bacterium. GTDB lineage: Bacteria > Myxococcota > Myxococcia > Myxococcales > Myxococcaceae > Archangium_A. Next base: position 2,242 of record JBBRUE010000350.1, read on the forward strand.
GGACTGAACTCGCTCTCGATGGGGACGACGGGCGACTTCGAAGTGGCGATCGAAGAGGGTGCGACGCTGGTGCGCGTCGGCACGGCGCTCTTCGGTCACCGCCCGCCCTGAATCAGATCTCCTTGAGCTTCAGCTTCCCCTCATCGGTGAAGCGCGCCTCGAGGCTCGTGCCGCAGTAATGGCAGCTGATCTCCTCGCGATCGCCGAAGCCGTCGGGCCAGGGGTTGTTCGCGTTGCACGAGGGGCAGTCGAACTCGAAGTACTTCTTCGCCTTGCCCCCGTCGCCCTTCCCCTCGTCATCGTCGTCGTGCGAATGGCTCGACATGCGTCACCTCACCATCGATTGAGAAAGTCGGTCATCTCGTCGAGCGCCTTCATGCGCCGTCCGTGAACGTCTTTGAGCAACGCGCGCAGCCCCGGCGGCACCACCCCGTCGACCAGCAGCACCTCGCGGGGGAGCTCGAGCACGTCGACCTGTCCCTGGGCGATGGCGGTGCATCGGCGGGCATCATCCCCCTCGAGCGCTTCGCCCTCACCCACCACCTCGCCCCGGTGCGCGATGCCCAGCTCCGCCGAGTCACGATCCCGCCGGCCGAAGAGGCGCACCGCGCCCGCCATCACCAGGAAGAGCGACTGGCCGCGGTCGGCCTGCTGCACCAGCACCACTTTGTCGGGGTAGCGGCGCAGGGTGCCCTTCGCCAGCACCGGCGCAGCGAGCAAGGTCACCAGCGGCGACGACGAGAGCAGCGGGTCCTGGGCGATGAGTTCCGAGACATCGGCTCGCTTCAGCTCGACCTTCACCACCGGCGTGGTCTCGCCGAAGCGATGGCTCACCGGGCTTCGACCTCGGCCGCGGGCAGCGTGCGGTACGTGCTGTCGATGTGTTCCATGAGCTCGAAGAGCGCGTCTCCATACGGCGTGGCGTCCGTCGGAGTGTAGCCCTTCCGGTTGACCCAGAAAGTGCCCGAGTTGCATTCGCGCTCCCACTCGGGGAGCCGGCCGATGTCCTGCCCGGTGTCGTCTGAATTCCGACAGTCGCGCGCGCCGGTCGTCTTGTTGATGTAGCAGCAGCGCCCGTTGGGGAAGACGTAGATCACCGGCCGCAGCTGCAGCGCGGGGTCGACCACGAAGTTGTTGGCGATGATCGCCGCCGCCACGAAGCCCGACGGGTCCATCCCATACCCATGGAGCAGGTACGCCACCGGGTAGCGCGCGGTCGCGTTCTCCGGGTCGCCGTACCCGGGGGGAATGGCGATGGCGTACTCCCACTTCGCGCCGAGCTTCTGCGAGGTGTAGGTCTCGGTGCGGTAGTCGGCCGGGGTGCTCTTGCCGAAGATGGCCTGCGGCTTCGGCGCGTTGGGCCACATGTAGGCGACCCAGTTGAAGACGATCTGGAAGCGGCTCGAGGCCTGCTCCGCGGTCCCCACGTGGTCGCCTTCGCCGGCGATGAGCTCGGCGTCGGTGCGGGTGTCCTTGCCATAGAGCGTGACGAGGTCCCTGGGCACCGACTTCCAGCTGCGGTTCCACGGGTTGAAGTTGCCGTTGCCGCGGTCCTTCATGCCGGGAATGTCGGTGAAGTTCCGGTACTCGCCGACGACGCCACCGCGGGCGAGCTTCACCGCGCTGAAGAGGTGCCGGGCCATCAGCCCGAGGTTGAAGATGTCGTGAATGCCGCCATCGAGCAGCACGTTGAGCCGCACCTGCGAGACCGCGTCGAGCTTCTTGAAGTTGCTCCGGCCGTCGAGCGCGAAGAGCCGCTTGCGCCCCTCGACCTCGTCGTAGACGCCGTTGCCCTCGCCCCGGTCTCCGGAGCCGGCGACGCCGTCGAGCCCGAAGTCGCGGAAGGGTTCGCCGCTCTCGAAGCGCCAGTCCTGCTCGGTGCCCAGGGGGTTGGTCTCGACGTCGTAGTCGTCGTGGTTGGCGTCGGTCGGCGTCGCGCTCGGCGTCGTGGTGCAGCCGCCCTGGCCGTCTTCCAGCGCGTTCGCGCAGCCGTCGACGCCGACGTCGTCCCAGCGCTCGTGGGAGTTGTTGACGATCGGCTCGCCATAGTCGCGGCGCCCGTTCCCGTTGAAGTCCCACGCGAGCATCATCGGCGCGGCCACCGTGCGCTGCCGGCAAGGGTCCACTTCACCGGCGTGGGCGAGCCAGAAGAGCGTGTCCGCCGACTTGTTGGCCAGCACCGCCCCACCCTTCGCTGCGCAGTAGGTCGCCGCGAAGGCCGCCTCCTGGGCGACCGGGAGCGGGCTCACGACGTTCGCCGGGGCGCTGCAGAAGTTCACCAGCTCCTGGCCGGTGGTGCAGAAGTAGAGGTTCTGCGCGCCGTCGCAGAAGGTGATCGCGTCGTAGGTCCCCGCGGGGTTGAACTCCGCGTTCTTCAGCCCGCGCACGCGCCGGGGGGTGGCGCAGAGATCGGCCGGCGGGTGGCGAATCAGCTCGGGCTCGATGCCCGGGGGCGCGAGCGGCGACGCCGGGTTCTCGGTGAAGAAGTTCCCGTAGGCCAGCATGAGGTCCGTCATCATCTCGATGTAGCTGTCGCGATCGAAGGTGCCGCCGTTGGTGGTGACGTGCCAGTGGTTGAAGTCGTTGGGGTGCTCCCACTGCGCGGGCGTCGCCACGTGGGCCCTCGCGCACGACTCGATGACCGTGGGATCATTCAGGCGCACGGGGTCCTGCAGCATGATCGCCTCCAGCTCCGCCTTCGAGCAGAAGCCGCCAGTGACGAACTGGTCGAGGAAGCGCTGGAAAAAGGCGCCGTCGATCGGCCCGCCCAACGAGGCCACCCCGTCGATCTTTTCGGGGTTCGACGACGCCAGCGCCATGCCGCCGATCGCGCCCATCGAGACCCCACCCAGCACCCGGTAGGTGGTGCGGATCTTCGCCGGCACCGGCGGCGGGGGATCGACGACCGGCTTCGGGCTGCACGCGACGACGAACAAAGAAGTAGCAGCAACCGCGAAGGGCAGGCGACGAAGCACGGGCAAACTCCTGAGGGGGACTCGACGGAATCTAGGAATTCCGCGCATGAATAGCGAGGGGCGGCTGACAGTCGAGTCATGCGTGCCGCGACATTCGTGTCCGGCGGGAGGTCTCACCCCATGAAGCGACACGCCCTGTGGTTGTCCCTGTTGGTGTCGAGCGCGGCGCTGGCCGCCAATGGCGGGCTGGTGAGCGTCTTCGGGCCCGGCGAGCAGACGACCTACGAGGTGAGCTACCTCGGCCTCGTCGCCGGCCGTGCGCAGATCACCGTGGGCTGGAAGATGGAGCAGTTCGGCCGCGAGGTGTGGCCGCTGGTCTGCCTGGGCGAGACCACGCTCGGGGGCATCTGGCCCATTCGCGATCGCTTCATCTCGTACTGGGATCCCGAGGAGCGCCGCACGATGGGCGCTGACTTCTTCGTCGACGAGAACAAGAAGCGGCGCAAGGAGCGCTACACCTACGACTTCGAAGCGCGCCAGGCGATCGTCGCCCGGGTGTCGGAAGGCCGCGAGCCGTCCGAGCGCCGCTTCGACATCGAGGCCGGCACGCTCGATCTCGCCGCCGCTGGCTTCGGCCTGCGCAACACCCCGCTCGTCCCCGGCACGGTGCACGAGATGCCGATCTTCACCGGGGTGAAGACCTACAAGATGCAGGCGACGGTGGTGGGCCGGGAAACGCTCACCTCCCCGCTCGGCGAGATCGAGGTCTTCCGCGTCACCGTCAACGGCGACTTCAACGGCAAGATGGTGACCCAGGGGTTGATCACGTTGTTCTACACGGCCGATGACAAGCAGCTGCCGGTGCGCGCCGAGGCCGAGTTCGGCTTCGGCAAGGTGCGCCTCGACGCGGTGAGCTACCTGCCGGGCCACCGCTACACGGGAGAAGAGTGATGCGCTCGCTGCTGCCGCTGCTCGTGGTCTCGACCTTCGCGTTCGCCGGGCCCCCCGCGCCGGGAGCGACCGCGGTCATCCGCCCGCTGGCCCCCAACCTGCGCACCCGCATCGCCGTTCCCCCCGCGCCGGCGCCGGCGGCGAAGCCGCGCTCCGCGTTCCCCTCCGACGCCGAGTGCGTGGCCCTCGGCGCAGTGATGAGCCCCGCGCCCTTCGGCCCGGGCGAGCTGCTGGAGTTCGACATCGACGCGCTCGGCGCCCGCGCGGGCACCATGACCATGCAGACCCTGCCGATGCACGACGGCATCCTGCCGCTCGAGGTCGACGTCGAGACCAACACCTTCTTCAGCAAGGTGCGGCGGGTGACTGGGGTGGCCAAGAGCGAGCTCTCGGCGAAGACCCTGCGCTCCGGGCACTACTTCGAAGACGCCCGCGAGAACGAGATCCACCGCGTGGCCGACGTGACCTTCAAGAAGAACAAGACCGCCCACGTGGTGAGCACCATCGACGGGCGCACCTGGCAGGAAGACCTCCACTGGGGCAACGACGTCACCGACGTGGCGAGCGCGATCCACCTGCTGCGCGCCATCCCGGTGAAGGAAGGCACGCACCTGTGCATGGACGTCTACGGCATTCGCCGCATCTGGCGGGTGTGGGGCACGGTGTTGCCCCGCGAGCATGTCTCGCTGCCGATCGGCGAGTTCGAGGCGTGGCACCTGGTGGCCCAGGCAGCGCGGCTCGACATGCCCGACGCACGGCGCGAGGTGCACGTGTGGGTGAGCGATGACGCCCGGAGGCTCCCGCTCGCCGCGCTGGGCATGATCGATCTCGGGGCCGTACGCGCGACGATGAAGGCGTTCTCGAGGCCGGGCGAGAAGAGCACCCGCGCCGAGAACAAGGGCAACATCAAGTGGTGATCGACGGGCGGCTCAGCGGCTGCGTTCGCGCATCTTGCCCGCCGCCTGGCTCAGC
>JBBRUE010000351.1:0-7076 GCA_038248085.1 Myxococcales bacterium
AACGCCGTGGTGTCCTCCCTGCTGGCGGGTAAGCCGTTCTACGGCACCGCGACCGTCGTCGGGCAACCGTATGTCACCGCGTATGCCCCGATCATGGACGGCGGCGACGTGATCGGCGCCATCTTTGTCGGGCTACCGCAATCGGAGGTCACCGGGAAAGGGCCCGGCGCGAAGGACCCGCGCGGCTGTGCGCAGTCGTACATCACGCGCTACCTGGCCGAGTCCGACCCCGCACTCTCCGCGGCGTGGTGGGGCGCGTACCGCACGCACTTCCTCGAGCGAATCGGGCCGGTGGTGGGCTTTCGGGAATGGCCGCGCGGCGTGGAGCGCAAGGCAGACGTGGACTCCGGGCCCATCGTGCTCGGCATCGGCACGGCGGCCAGCGCGCTCGCCCTCGCGGCGGCGAAGGCCCAGGGCGAGGTGCTGCTCGCCGCGCAGCTCGAGGCGAGCGCCGACGCGGTGAAGGCCACCGGCGTCGGCGGCGAGCTGGCTGAGGGCGTGCTCGCGCAGGCCATCTCGTTTCAGGGGCGGTGGCAGCCGGCGGTGGTCACCCGGCCGTGAAACCCGATGGCACGGGTGCCGATGTCGGGCTGAAGAGGAGGGGCTGAAGAGGAGCGGCTGTCGGCCTTGGAGCTCAGCGGCACTTCGTCTTGACGTCGGCATCCAGGCGGAGCCGCTCGTTGGGAAAGAGGGCGAACCATCGGGCGCTTCGCGAGCAGCACCTCGGTCCACGCGCGGCGCAGGTCGGCCTCCAGCCGCTCGCCGTCGTGAACCTCGGCCTGGTGCTCGTCGAGCAACCTGAGCGCGTCTCGCCAGCGGTGCTCGCGCTGGGCGAACTCGACCTGGTGCATCCAGTACGAAGCGTGCTGAAGCATGGCCTTCGCCTCGATCGTCAGCCCGGGCGTCGTGAGCGCGGCGCCCAGCAGACCCGGGGCTCCGTCGGGCCCCAGCCACTCAGCGGCGTGCTCGAGCAGCAGCTGGTCGTAGCGCACCCGCCCCTGCAGCCAGGGGCCGAGCACCTTGAAGGTCGCCGGGAAGCGGAGGGCGACGAGGGCAGCGCGGGCCTCGGGGAACCGTCCCAGCCGCAACAGCGCACCCACCCGCTTCTCATACAGCGCCGCGCTCTCAGTATCGGCCGGCACCAGGGTGAGGACCTCGGCGCTGCGCCCGTAACTGAGCAGGGCCTCCAGCCGGTTGCTCAGCGCGTCGAGCCGCATCGCGTCCAGCTTGAGGCGCTCGGCGGCGAGCTGCACGTCGGTGAAGACGCGCAGCGCCACCTCGACCTTCCCCTGCGCGAGGAAGGCGCGACCCAGCGCGAGAATCGTCTCCATCAGCAGGCAGTCACTCACCCGCCTGCTTACTCAAAGAGGGGTCATTCGCAGCCGCGCAAAGGGCGGCAGGAACAAGCGGGAGCGGCGGGGCGAGCTGCGACAGCGGAGACTCACCACACCTTCCACCACGGCTTCTTCGCGACCAGAACGGGCTCTGGTTCCGGTTCGGGTTCCGGAATCGGCACTTGCACGAGGAGCTCGCGCGTTGGCGGTCGGTCGACGCGCTCGACGAGCTGAGCTGTGAGGCGGAGCTCGGCGGCGTGCCCGACAGTGCGGCGATCGCTGCTTGCGGCTTCGGTTGCAGTGCGTGCATGAGGGAGCGATCACCGCATTGATCGCCCTGCTCGGAGGTCAATCGCCGTCTCGCGCGACGACGAGGCGCTGACCGGAAAGTGCGCTCGCCGAGCTGGCGAGCTGCTCGACCCTGTATTCGGCGAGCGCTCGAAACAGCAGGTACTCGCCGCTCTCGAGCCGTGCCTTGACGAGCTGACCCGTGTCCTGAACGCGGAGGCCCAGGGGCGAGTCCTGTTCGCGCTCGATGGTGAACTGAACACCGGCTTGCCGACCGCCTTCGAGCTGCGTCACCGCGCACACGTGGGTCGCCTGATCGGTCAAGGAGAGCTGGGAGCCGCGCTCCAGGCGGCCATGGGAATTGTCGGCGAGCACGAGCTCGAACGCTCCGTCACGCAAGATCGCCGGGCAATCGCCACTCGGCGTGTGTCCGACCACGACGCGCCGCACTCCGTTGGAGAGGAGCCGCTCGATGATCGCTCGCGGAGGAAGGCGCGGGTTGCCGTGCTCGTCCGTCGGGCGTGCGTAGACCACGCTGCCCTGGTTGAGCTTGTCGGGGCCCTGCGACTGGTACTGGATCAACGCGTCGGGCCGTCTGTCGAGTTCGAACGTCGCGAGTTCTTCTCGATGAAAGCGCTCGAGGTTCGCGAGCCAGCCATCGACGTCGAGCGCCGGTGCGGCGTTCGGTGCTTGCAGGAAGTTCTCGGCGGTGACCCCACCGTGCAGGAAGAGCGTCGACCCGGAGCGGAAGCCGAGCCGGCTCGCGTTCAGGTACTCCCGCAACTCGCCGCCGGGCGCGAGATCCGCAAGGTAGCTCTCGACCACGTCATCGTCTTCGCAGGGCGCTCCTGATTCGCGGAGCTCTGCCGCGCGGAACTCGAACGCCTTGCCGGCCCCCATCGTGTTCGCGAGCGTCCAGCGGAGGAGTTCGGCGCGCGTCGACGTCGCCGGAGCCAGCCGGTGCGGCCGACCGCCGAGCTCGGTGACCAGCCGCAGCTTGTTGATGTCGCGGTTGCCCGCGAGAAGGATCACGCGCTCGCCGTAGCGGCGTCGCGCCGCGAGGAGGAGCGAGACGAACCGACGGCCGTGCACACCGCGATCGATCGCATCGCCGCCGAACACGAAGGTGACCCCCTCGCCGAGGCGCAGCGCACCGTCCACGAGTGCCACGTGCGTGTTGCCGGTCACGAACGAGACCACCTTGTCCCAGCGACCCTCGACGTCTGTGAGATAGGCGATCAATTGAGGGTTCAGCTCGCTCGCGCGGCTTACCGTAGGCGCTTCCGCGGCAGGTGGCTCCTCCGTGGAGCGCCGGGGCTTCTTCTTCCCCGCCGCGAGGCGCTTGAGCTGCCTCCTGCTCCGCGGGTCGGTCACCCGGCCGTGACCCCCATTCGCACGGCCCCCACGCGCGGCGCCCCGGTTCGCTACAGTGTCGGGCTCGATGGCCGCCCAGCCGAACCCACGCCTCGGTAGCTACGAACTCCTCGAGCGCCTGGGCCAGGGCGGCATGGCCGAGGTCTTTCGCGCGCGCTACCGGGGCGCCGCCGGCACGCAACGCGAGGTGGTCATCAAGCGGATCCTCCCGTTCGCCGAGGAGGAGAAGTCGACCCTCGAGGCGCTGTTCGTCAGCGAGGCACGCCTCACGCTGCAGCTCACGCACGGCAACGTCGTGCAGGTCTTCGACTTCGGCGAGGAAGCCGGCCAGTACTACCTGGTGATGGAGCTGGTGGACGGCGTGAGCCTCGCCCAGCTCCTGACGCTGCTCGCGGGCAAGGGAGTGCCGGGGCTGCCCCCGTCGCTCGCCGCGCTGGTGATGATCGAGGTCGCCAAGGGCCTGCACTACGCGCACCTGCGCTGCGACACCGAGGGGCGCCCGCTGCACATCGTCCACCGCGACATCAGCCCGGACAACGTGCTGCTCGGCTTCGACGGGCAGGTGAAGGTGGCCGACTTCGGCATCGCCCGCGCCTCGCTCGCCGGCCGGGCGAAGACCGAGCCCGGCATCTTCCGCGGAAAGCTCGCCTACTCCGCGCCCGAGCAGCTGCGCGCCGACCCGGTCGACGGCCGCGCCGACGTGTACTCGTGCGGCATCGTGTTGTGGAAGTGCATCACCGGGAAGAACCCCCAGGGCGAGCTCGGGTTCAAGCTCGCGGCAGGCCGCGCGGTGCTCCCCCAGGCGCCGGTGGCCGCGATGGGCGAGGCGCTCGCCGAGATCGTCACCTTGGCGACGGCGCTCGAGGCCGAGGAGCGCACGCCCAGCGCGCAGCAACTCCAGGTGCAGTTGCAGACCTGGGTGCGCCAGCAGCCGGTGCCCAGCCCCGACACCGCCATCGCGCAGCTGGTCGCGTGGGCCACGCGCGGGAGCGAGGCGGTCGACCCGGCGTTCGACGCGTGGCTCCAGGCCGTCGCCCGGGAAGCGCCACGGGTCGCGCCGCCGGCGCGGGAACTCGTCAGCACCGTGCACCACAAGCCCGCGTCCACGCGGGGGTCGGCCCCTGCGCCTGCAAAGGAGTCCACGCGAATTCACCCGCTGCTGGTGCTGGCGGCGGCCGTGGGGATCCTCGGGCTCTGCGGAGGCCTCCTGGCCCTCGCTTCCGGGAGCAACGCGTCGGACGACCAGTCGGCGCTTCGACCCCTCGACCTGAAGACGCCCGCGCCCGCGCCCGCTCGTCTTCCGACACCGGCGCCGACGCCCTCCATCGCCCCGCCCGTCGAGGCGAAGGCACCGGACGCGCCCACGCTTCCCCGGGCTGCGACGGGCGCGCCCGCGCGCTTCGTGCTGTCCACCACCATTCACGGCATCGACATGGCGAGCGTGGGGCTGAAGGTGGACGGCCCGGCGAGAAACTGGGCGCTCCGCCTGCAGGGCATGAGAAAGCTCTCGCTCTACTTCCTGCCCCTCGTCGACGACGACGAGCGCGCGCCGCTGATCGTGGGGTCACAGTGGGTGCGCACCGACGCCCGGCGCGGGAGGCTCTTCATCTTCCAACCGCCCGGCTGGACCACCGACCAGGGCAACCCCGACCTCCACGTCGGGTCCGTCACCGGCGCGGCGATCGCCAGCGGCCCCATGCGCCCGCGGGTGTTGAGCGAGTCGATGGTGTTCCTCGACGAGCGTCGCTTTCGTCTCGACGGGCTCGATCCCAACGAGCGCTACCGGTTGGCCACCCACGCGCTCGAGGGCGCGCCGGCCGTGTTCGTGGTCGCTGAGGCTCCCGCAGATTCCCGCACCCGGCTCAAGACGGGCGAGCCGCGGCTGTCGATCCCCGGCCCGCCACGGCAAGCGCTCGTGCCCGCTGGGGGCTCGCTGGAGATCAGGGGCGTGGTGGCGCTGCTGGTCGCGATGCCCTCGTTCGCCGGCGTGCCCGAGCGCCGCGTCGAAGTGACCGTCACCTCGGCCAACGGGTCGTCCTCGGGCATCGTCGTCGAGCGGGGCTCCGCCGAGGCGCGGGCGATGGACGCCAACCTGCGAACGGTCGCCGCGCCGCCGCCGAACCGCGTGAGCCCCCGGGACGAACCCGTCATGGGGAACATGTTCAGCAGCTCGACCGCCGAGGGCAACCTCAACACGGCCACCATGCTCATCGGGCAGCACCGCGAACGCGAAGCGGTGCCCTTCCTCGAGCGGTGCCTGAGCCTCGACCCCGGCAACCCCGAGTGCCTGATGATGCTGCGGCGGGTGCGCGAGAAGTAGGCGGCCGTCAGCTCCCGCTGCGGAGCGTCCAGATCTCCCGGCCCGTCTTGAGCACCTTCACGTCGATCTTCATCGAGCTGTTCTCCGCCTCGGCGATGGCCTTGAGCTCGGTGACGTCGGCCGGGGTGCCGTCGCAGTAGCCCATGGGCCGCGAGGTCTCGGGCAACAACAGCTGCACCTTGAACTCGCCCCGCTCCCACTTCGTCTGCGTCGCGTTGCTGTACGGGTGAATCATGGCGCCGCTGTAGCAGCCTCCCTGCCGCAGCACTGGGGTAAGCAGCGACGCATGCTCTCCTGGCTCGAGCCGCAACCTGATCGCTCCGAGCGGCCGAGCGTCCTGCCCAACCCCTTCGACGACGTCGCGCCGCACCCGCTCGCGCAGCGCTGTGCCCGGCTGGTCATGGAGCAGCTGCGGAGCGGGCACATCGCCCCGGGGCTCCCGACGTCGGTGCTCACCCGGGCTGAGGGCGGGAAGATGTTCGGCGTGCTGGTGGTGGAAGACGCCGCCGGGCGGGTGGGCTTCCTGCGCGCGGTGTCGGGGCAGGTGGAGCGCGCGTGGCGACTCGAGGGCTACGCGCCGCCGGTGTTCGACGTCGCGCGGCGCGAGGCGATCGAACCGAAGGCCGAGGTGGTGGTGAAGGGCTTCACCGCCCGGGTCGAAGCGGCTCGCGTCGACCCCACCCTGCTCGCGGCCCGCGCGGCGCTGGGGGCCCTCGAGGCCCGGCACGAAGCGAGACGCGCCGAGCTGCGCGTGAAGCACGCCGCGAACAAGCGGGAGCGACGGGCGGCCCGCGACGCGGGAGCGCTGAGTGCGGAGGGCCTGCACGCGCTCGATCAACTCAGCCGCACCGACGACTGGGAACGTCGGCACCACGAGGCCCTGGTGCGCGACGAACGCGCGCGCGCCCTCGAGGTGCTCGCCCCCCTCGAGCGCCGCCTCGCCGCCCTCGAGCGCCTGCGCCGCCTGGTCTCGCAGGAGACGATGCGCCTCATCTGGGAAAGCTACGTGCTGACCAGCTTCGCGGGCGAGACGATGGCCCTGCGCGCGCTCTTTCCCGAAGGAGACCCCCCCTCGGGCGCCGCCGACTGTGCCGCGCCCCGGCTGCTCGACGCCGCGCGCCGCTCAGGGCTCAAGCCGCTCGCCCTCGCGGAGTTCTGGTGGGGCTCTCCGCCGCCCGGAGGAGGCCGCGTGGAGGGGATGTTCTTCCCCTCGTGCAAGGAGAAGTGCGGCCCGGTGCTGCCGTTCCTCATGGCCGGCCTCGAGGTCGCGGCACGGCAGACCTGGAAGCCGCGCGAGGTGCGCGACGAGGAGCTCCCCGTGGTGCACGCCGACCCGCGCTTCGTGGTGCTGCACAAGCCGTCGGGCCTGCTCTCGGTGCCGGCGCGCGACGAGGCGGTGACTGACTCGCTGGTGGCGCGCGTGCAGCGGCGCTTTCCCGGCGCGACGGGCCCGCTGGCGGTGCACCGGCTCGACCTCGACACCTCGGGGCTGTTGTTGGTGGCGCTGGACGAAGAGATGTACCGGCTGCTGCAGGCCCAGTTCCTCTCGCGCGAAGTGCAGAAGCGGTACGTCGCGGTGCTCGACGGCGACGTGCGCGGCGACGAGGGCGTCATCGAGCTGCCGCTGCGGGTGGATCTCGAGCAGCGGCCCCGGCAGCTCGTCGACTTCGAGCACGGCAAGGCGGCGCTGACGCGGTGGAAGGTGCTGGCCCGCGACGGAGGGCGGACCCGGGTGGCGTTCTTCCCGCTCACCGGGAGGA
>JBBRUE010000352.1:0-7059 GCA_038248085.1 Myxococcales bacterium
CCTGGGACAACGCGATCGCCCAGGACGGAGGCGCGGCGAGCGGTATCGAGCTTTTGTCGACCCGGCTCTGGGTTTTCACCACTCGGTGCGGCACGGCGCCGAGGAGCGCCGACAGTGTCTGGGCGCGGATCTCGAGCACCTCGGGCTTCACCAGGAGCATCGCGCGCGCCGGCACGTCGCGTTCGTCACGGCCGTCGCGGTACAGCTCGAGCGTCGCCTCGAGCGCCGCCACCGTCAGCTTGTCGATGCGCAGCGCCCGGTTGAGCGGGTGTTTCTGGAGCTTCTCGAGCGCGGCCTTGCGACCCACGATGAGGCCGGCCTGGGGCCCGCCGAGGAGCTTGTCGCCGCTGAAAGAGACCACGTCGGCGCCGGCGTTGATCACCGAGCTGACGGTGGGTTCGGCGGTGAGGCCTTCGCCGTGGAGCGGTTTGAGCGAGCCGCTGCCGAGATCTTCGTAGACGAACAGCCCGCGCTCCTTCGCCAGGGCGGAGAGCTCACGGGTGGGCACCTCTTCGGTGAAGCCGACGACCGCGAAGTTCGAACGGTGCACCTTCACCAGCAGCGCGGTGCGCTCGGTGATCGCCGACGCGTAGTCGGCCAGGCGCGTGCGGTTGGTGGTGCCGACCTCGATCATCGCGGCGCCCGATTGGCGCATCACGTCGGGCACGCGGAAGCCCCCGCCGATCTCGACCAACTCGCCCCGCGAGACGATCGCTTCCTTCCCGCCCGACAAGGCGCTGAAGGTCAGCAGCACGGCGGCCGCGCAGTTGTTGACCACCATCGCGTCTTCCGCGCCGGTGAGCTGGCACAGGAGTTCGACCACCGGCGCATAGCGGCTGCCCCGCTCGCCCTCGTCGAGATCGAGCTCGAGGTTGCAGTAGCCGGCGGCGATGCGGGCGATGCGTTCGATGGCGGCCGCAGCCAACGGAGCCCGGCCGAGGTTGGTGTGGAGCACCACGCCCGTCGCGTTGAGCACCGGCTTGAGCTTCGGCTGGCTGACCCGGCCCAGCGCGCTCAGCACATCGCGGTCGTCGAAGCGGGCGTCTTCGCCGGCGAGCACACGAGCCCGCACCGCGGCGACCGCTTCACGCAGCGCCGCGACCGCCACCGGCCGCGAATGCACCGACAGCAGAGATGACAGGGACGGTCGAGCCAACAGCTCGTCGATCGACGGGAGCGCGCGAAGGCGCTCCATGCGAATGCCATCATCCATGGACTGAACGGGATTGTAGCTGAAGCGCACCCCGACGAGAAAAAGGGCACCTGCCCAACCGCGGGACAGTCCTCCAGTTCGAGTTGGGGCACCGAGGTCCTGTGAAGCGTGGACCAGCACCGAGCGCACCCAACAGGCTGCCACTCTTCTCCTTCTCTCACCTCAGACTGCCACTGCGGCCGTCATTGCCTTCAACACGGCCCGCTCGCTCAATCTTCCTCGAGGCTGCCGTGCCAGTAGGTCATGTCGCGCAGCCAGTTCGCCCAGGTCGACGGCATCCCCTTGTGGAAGGCGAAGGTGAGCCGCAGCGTCTCGGGGAGCTTCGTGGGCTTCACCGGGGCCACCTTGAGCTTCATCTTCGCCTCGTCCGGGGTGCGACCGCCCTTGCGCTGGTTGCACGGCACACACGCGATGACGATGTTCAGCCAGTGTGTGCCACCGCCGCGAGAGCGCGGATGCACATGGTCGTACGTCGCCTCCGGGCGAGCCACCTTCTTGCCGCAGTACTGGCACTGCCCGTGATCGCGGGCGTACACGTTCTGGCGGCTGAAACGGATGACCGGCTTGCGGTGCTTGAGCATGCGCATGAACCGGACGACCGACGGCATCTTCACCTCGAAGGTGACCGAGCGGATCGTCTTGTCCTCGTACTCTTCGACGACCTCCACCTTCCCGAGGAACAGGAGGGTGATGGCGCGCTGCCAGGTGATGCGGGCGACCGGCTGCCAGGTTGCATTCAGAACGAGCGTTTCCATCGGGGTCCTCCTTTCCTTTCGGGAAGGACAGACGAGGCACGCTGGACTTCCTGAATACCTTCGCGCGTTCGAGCTGTGGGCCCCGCGCTCACCCGCTCTTGGGAGGGGTGATCGGCTTCGTTGGAAGGGGGGCGACGGTCTTCGCCAGTTCGCCCGGCGCGTAGAGCAGCTTGTAGGTGTTGTAGCTGCGCAGCACGCGCTTCACGTAGCCGCGGGTTTCCTGCAGCGGCACCTGCTCGACCCAGCCGAACAGGTCTTCGTCGCCGTTCTCGCGGCGCCACCGGGCCACTGCGCCTTCCCCGGCGTTGTAGCTGGCCAGCGCGAAGGGTTTGACGCCCTTCATGCGGGTGACGAGGTCGGAGAGGTAGCGAGCGCCGAGCTGGATGTTGAGCTCAGGCTCGAGCAACTGGGCCTGCTTCGGCTGCTTGAGCTTGAGCTGCATGGCGACGCCCGCCGCGGTGGCGGGCATGAGCTGGCACAGGCCGAGCGCGCCGGCCCACGAGAGGGCCTTCGGGTCGAGCGCGCTCTCTTCGCGCATCAGCGCCTGGAGGAGATCCGGGTCGAGCTCGTTGGCCGACTTCGAGTGGGTGACCACGAGATCACGGAAGACGTTGGGGTAGGCGATCTCCCAGATCGCCCGGCGGTCGGCGGTGATGCGGCCCGAAAGATCCTTGCGCAGCCACAGCCGGGCGAGCCCGTGGGCTGCGCGCTGTTCCCCGGCGGCCGAGAGCACCAGCACCATCAAGCGCAGCGAGTCGGTCGGCAGCGCGGTGCGATCGATGGCGAGGATCTCCATCGGCACCTGTTCGCCGAAGCCCAGGCGCAGCAGCTCGACCGCGCTGGCGAACTGGGGGTCGGACCCGAGGGGCCCGGCGTACACGGGGAAGGGATCACTCGCGGTGGGGGCCGCGGCGACAGCGCTGGCGAGCGCGGCCCCGCGCGCCGGATCGAGCTCGGCGACGCGTTCCCGGGCCACGAGCCCGTAGTAGGTGGCCGGGTGCTCGGTGGCGATCGTCTCGTAGAGGACGAGCGCCTCTTCCTTCTTCTCCTGCTGCTCGGCGACGCGGGCCCGCCAGTACCGTGCACGCTCCAGCTCGTAGCTGTCGTCATTCTTCGCCCAGCGACCTTCGATCTCGGTCAGGAACTCGAGCGCCTCGGCGAGCCGACCCTCGGCGCGGGCCACCCAGAACAACTTGAAGAGCGCATCGGCCGCGAAGTCACCGGTGGGGTAGCGATCGACGACGTCCAGCAGCCGATCCATCGCCTCCTCGCGCTCGCCGCGGCGCAGGTGTGCATCGGCGGCGAAAAACAGCGCGTCGTCTGCCAGCGCGTTCCCGGGGTAGGCGCTCGCCAGCTCCTCGTAGGTCGCGGCGGCGAGGCCCGGGGCGGTGATCGCCTGACTGAAGCCGAGGGTGAAGAGGGCCTTGGCGCGGAGCTCCGGGTCCTTGCACTTCTTGAGAGGCGCGAGCGTGGCGACCGCCTTCGCGTGCTGGCGCAGCTTGCGGTACCCCTTGCCGAGGGCGAACTGCGCCTTGCAGGCGAGCGGATCGGGGAGCTTCATCGCGCCCACCATCGGTTCGATCATCGCCACGCCCTGGGCGTTGCGGTGCGCGTCGATCAGCGCCTCGGCGCGGGTGATGAGCGCGTCCTGTGGCACCAGGGAGAGGTCGCCCAGTCGGGGCTCGTTCTTCTCTGCCTCCCGGGACAGTGGATGGCGCGACCACAGCTTGAGCAGCGCGGCCTGCTCTCCCTTGATGTCCTTCTTCGAGGCCAGCAGGTCGGCCAGCACCACCAGGGCCTCGGCGCCGACGTCGCGCCCCCACGGAGGCGCGGGGCGTTCGACGTAGTCCGCCAGCACGGCCTGGGCCTTCTGCAGTTCGCGCAGCCAGCGGTTCGCGCGGGCGAGCCCCATGCGGGCGTCGGGCGTCAGCCGCGAGCTGTTGCTCACCTGCGAGAAGACGCGCACCGCCGCCGGCCAGTCACGGAGCTGCTCGTAGCCCCAGCCCGCGTGTACCAGGCACCGATCGCGGAGCGGCGCGTAGCCTGAAGCCAGCGCCTCGAACTCCTTCGCCGAGAAGTTCCAGTCTCCGATGCGGTGGGCCGCGAGGGCGCGCAGAAAGCGGGTGGGCGCAGTGTCCGGGAGGCCGTCGAGCAGCGTGATCGCCTTGCTGAAGCTGCCAGCATCGAAGGCGGCCTTCGCGGCCGCGAGCTTGCCTTGCGCGAAGTACGGCGCGAGATCGGCGCGCTCGATCTTCGGCCCTCGTTCGATGGGCACGGCGCGCACCTCCGGGGAGGGAAACGCCGGGTTGCCGAGGCGCGCAAAGCCGGGATCCGACTCGGCTTCGTCCTCCGTGGGGAAGTCGACGGACTCCTGCCCGAACGAGGGGAAGCTCAGGGCGAGGGCTGCCAACCACCAGTGACTGCGCACGGTCGCATCGTACACGGGTAGGATTGACGTCAACTTCATGGACATTCGGACGCAAAGCAGCCTGCTGGCTGCCATCGTCGGCCTGGCGCTGGGCGTCTCGATGCTCCTGCGCACGCAGCGCCCCCGGGTGCTCACGTTGTACGGCGTGTTCGCGATCTCGGTGGGCGGGTTCCACCTCGCGAGCTTCCTCGAAGGGCTCTTCCCCTTCACCGAGGACGGGTCGATCGTCGGGCGGATCATGATGGGGATCACCATCGGGGCCGGCTCGGTGCTCCCGGTCACCGCCCTCTCCTTCTTCCTCGAGTTCCTGAACTTCAGCCCCCGCGCGGCACGCAACGGCCGGCGGGCCTCGCTGTTCTCGGTGCTGATGGGCGTCGCGGTGGGCGCCACCCCGCTCGCAGAATCGCTGTGGGCCCGGGTGATGGTGTCGGTCTGGGTGCTGACCGCGCTGTCGTTCTCGGTGTCGCTGATCCTCTCGCGCATGCGCACCAGCGAGTCGCGCATCGACCGGTTGCGGTTGCTGTACCTGGCCGTGGGCGCCGCG
Organism: Myxococcales bacterium; assembly: GCA_038248085.1. Taxonomy (GTDB): domain Bacteria; phylum Myxococcota; class Myxococcia; order Myxococcales; family Myxococcaceae; genus Archangium_A. The sequence goes on from JBBRUE010000352.1 coordinate 4,941, forward strand.
GCGACGGTGCTCTTCAGCGGGCTCGATTTCCTGGGCCGCTTCGACATCGCCTTCCCCGCGCTGGGGCCGATCGTCTCGACGCTGTACCTGTTCTTCCTCTCGCAGACGTTGCTGCGGCTGCGGCTGATGGACCTCCACGAGCTGCTGGGGAAGATCGCGTCCCAGGCCGTGCTGGCAGCGATCCTCGCGGTGGTGTTCGTCGTGCTGACCGCGTGGGTCGAGGGCAACCGGAGCCTGTACCTGTTCAACACCCTGGTGGCGGCGTTCGTGATGCTGATCCTCCTCGAGCCGCTGACGAACTGGGTCGAGGAGCGGGTCGTCGCGGTGTTCTTCCGCCAACGCTTCGCGTTCCTCGAGTCGGTTCGCTTGCTGCTCCGCAAGACCGCGAACGTGATCGACGCCCCGGTGCTGGCCGCCTCGCTGCTCGACGGCCTCAACGAGACCCGGCGGGTGACCCACGCGTCGATCTACCTGCTGGCCGAGGATCGTCCCGGGTTCCGTCTGCTCGACAGCCGCGGCCCGGGGCCGGCGCTCTTCATCGACCAGGGCACCGCGCGGGCGCTGGTGAGCCGCACCGAGCGCGCGCAGTTGTTGGAGACGGTCGAGCGGCGCATCAACCAACTCCGATCCCAGCCGCTCGAGGCGCGCAAGTCGCGCGAAGAACTGCGCCGCCTCAACGACGTGCGCACCGCGATGCAGCAGATGAAGGCCGGCATCACCGTGCCGCTGATGGGGAATGACCGGGTGCTCGGGTTCCTCAACCTGTGGGACGAACGCGTGCCGGAGGCCTTCGCCTCCGACGAGATCGCCCTCGTGCTGGAGCTCGCCGACCGCGTCGCCACGGTGATCGAGAACTCGAAGCTCTACGACAAGATGCGCGAACGCGACCGCCTCGCGGCGCTCGGTGAGATGGCGGCCGGCCTGGCCCACGAGATCCGCAACCCGCTGGGGGCGATCAAGGGCGCGGCGCAGTTCCTCGACCCCAAGCACCTGCCGGGGGAATACGGCGAGTTCGTCGAGGTGATCGTCGAGGAGGTCAACCGGCTCAACGGCGTGGTCAGCGCGTTCCTCGACTACTCGCGCCCGATGAAACAGAACTTCGGGCCGACCGACGTGCACGAGGTCGTCACGCGCACCCTGAAGCTGATCGTCAACGACGTCCCGAAGAACGTGACCATCAAGGAGGAGCTGTCGGACGCGCTCCCCCGGGTGGACGCCGATGCCGAGCAGCTCAAGCAGGTGCTGATCAACCTGGTGCAGAACGCGGTGCAGGCGATCGGCGAGAAGGACGGGGAGCTCACCATCCGCACCAGCAAGCCGGAGCGCTTCGGTGACTTCCGCGCGCCGGACCAGGTGGAGCTCCAGGTCTCGGACAACGGGCCGGGCATTCCCGCGGACCAGTTGCTCAACATCTTCGTGCCGTTCTTCACCACCAAGCAGAAGGGCACCGGGCTGGGGCTCGCGATCTGCCAGCGCATCGTGAAGAACCACGGTGGGACGATCTCGGTGCAGAGCAAGGTCGGTGAGGGGTCGACGTTCACCATTCGCCTGCCGGCCCTGCCCCAGGAACAACCCGCGCCCGAGACGCCGGTGATCGAGGGTGGAACGCCGATGCCTTCAGTGTCCGTACCGGCCGTGGTGCAGAAAGAGAAGCCCTCGCGGCGCGACCGGAAGAAGCAGAAGACCGGGTGAAGCGCACGAGCCCCTGCAGCCGTCAGAGCGTGAGCAACCGCCGGCGGATGGTGAGCTCGAAGATCTGCCCGGCGCGCTGAAACTGGAGCACGACCGGCGTCCCCGCTGGCCCGCGAATGCGCTGCACCACCGCTTCGAGCCCCTGGCCGGCGACGGGCACGCCACCGACTGCCAGCACCTGGTCGCCCGCCTGGACACCCGCGCGCTCAGCCGGGCTGCCTTCGCTCACCAGCGACACCATCACCGCGCCGGTGCGCCCATCGAGCGTCATGCCTACGCCTTCGAACTGGCTGAACTCCGGGCTGGGTCCATGGGGGCTGGGGGCGGCGGCGACGAGCACGACCTCCCACCGGGGACCGTCGGTGACGCGGCGCCACTGGCTGGCGAAACCCTCGCGGCGCACACTCACCGTGCCCGAGCGCGGCAC
>JBBRUE010000353.1:0-7056 GCA_038248085.1 Myxococcales bacterium
CACCGTCCATCGGAGCCAGGCCGGCGTCATCGACCGCCGCATCGGGGTCACCCGAGTCGGGAGTGACGACCGGCGGAGGACCACAGGACAGACCCAACGCGACGAGCAGCGACAGCGATACGACGTGCTTCATTCCGTGGTTGTAACAGTCCCGTCACGTTGAGGGCAGCAGGCTCGGCGCCACCGCCCCGGCGACCCGATGACGACGTCGAGCTGCCGCGGGTCTGCGCAGCCGTCCACCCGCCACCGCGTCGGAAGGCCGTGGTGCCTGGTGCAACACCGACTCCGCGCGTCGAGAAGACGCGGCGCCCTACTCGTCGAGAGACGGGGGGCGCGCCCGACGGCGGGCCACGAGCACGATGAACACGAGGGCGGCCACCGCACCGGCGCCGCCGATCAACAGCCAGGGGGGGCCGTCTTCGGCGCTCGGAACGACGGCGGTCACGACCGGGGCGGCGGGGCCTGCGTCGGGGACCGTGAGCGGCGCGACGGCCACCGCAACGACGCCGGCATCGGGGCTTTCTTCCGGCGCGCCTGCATCGACGGCGACGACGGCGGCCACGACGAGCGCCACGCCTGCGTCAGCGGGGTCCACCGCCACGACGGGTTGCGGATGGGCCTTCGCTTCCAGGGCCAGGCGCCTGGCTTCCGCCTCTTCGGCCGCGGCGAGCTTCTTCGCCTCGAGGGCCTCGGCCGCTTCCTGCTTCTTCTGCGCGGCGGCGAGCTTCTTCGCCTCGAGGGCTTCGGCGGCCTTCTGCTTCCTCTCTTCTGCGGCGAGCTTCTTCGCTTCGGCGGCGCTCTCGGCGGCCTTCTTCTTCTCGTCCGCTGCGAGCTTCTTCGCTTCGGCGGCGCTCTCGGCGGCCTTCTTCTTCTCGTCGGCGGCGAGCGCGGCGAGCACCTCGGGGCTGGCGCCGGCATCGGCGACGGCGATCACGAACCTGGGCATCGCGTCGGGCATCTTCCCGTCGTCGAGCTGGGCGATCATCACCGGCTGCGCAGGGAGGGCGAGCTTGAAGCGCTTGGCGATGTCTTTCTGGGTGGCGTCACGCTTCGGCGTCACCTGCACCCGAACCTCGATGCCGGAGTTCACGTCGAAGCTCACCTCGCCGCCGACCTTCCACTTGTAGCCGCCCTCGTCACTGAGCACGACGCTGGCGCCGTTGGAGAAGACCAGCCGCACCTTCACCATGTGTTTCCCGGGCGAGACGTCGCCGTTCCACACCAGGTGGGTGCCGTCTGCCGACAGCTGGCTCAGCGAAGGGCCCCCGAGGACGCGGCCGTCGAGCTCGAAGCCGGCCTCCTCGAGGCGGTAGTTCGGATCGTCGAACGACACGAAGTCGAGGCGCACCTTGGTGGGCTGCTTGCCCACCATCTGGCTGAGCTGCTTCTCGAGTTCCTCACGGGCGGCCTTCGCCTTGGCGTCTTCCGCGAGGGCACCGGCAGCGCCGGCCAAGACCAGCAGAACCAGGATGCGGGAGATCATCACCCGGGTTCTGCCACGCGTGCGCCGAAGAGGCGATTAACCGATTCGAGCAGTTCGTCGGTCACCTGGACCTTGAGGTTGGTGTTGCCGACCAGGGCCTCGGCCTCGCCGGGCATGTGGAGGGCGACCGCGATGGGCGTGGCGCCGGCGTGCTTCTTGGCGATCTCCGCCAGCTTCGCCAGCTTCTCGTCGGTGGCCATGTCGACGTGGAGCCTCAACTCCAGCCGCTTGACCCGCTTCTCGCGCACCTCGCGCAGCGACTTGATGTCGTCGACGATCAGCTCGGGCTGGGGGTTCTCTTCATCGCGGCTCATCTGCACGGTGCCGGAGACCAGCAGCGCGTCGTCGCTCTTGAGGAGGTGTTCCCACTGCTCGTAGCCAGGCTTCGGACCGCCCTTGCCCCACTTGCCGGTCTTGGGGTCCATCGTCGGGCGGTTGCCGTCCTTCCCGGGGAAGACCACCAGCTCCACCGAGCCGGAGAGATCCTCGAGGGTGACCCAGGCCATGCGCTTGCCGGTCTTGGTGGGCCGCTCGCGCATGACGGCGACGATGCCGGCGATGGTGAGCTTCTCGTCGCGGCGGGCGCGCTGCACCGAGGCGATGGGACGGGCGTAGCGGCGCAGCTCCTTCTCGTAGGCGTCGAGCGGGTGGCCCGACACGTAGAAGCCGATCGAGGCCTTCTCGAACGAGAGCTTCTCCTTCTCGGTCCACGGCTCGGTGACCGCGTAGTCGTCGCGGGCGGCCTTCCCCGGGGGCGTGGAGGCCGCGAGCATGCCGAAGAGGTTCGACTGGCCGACCTCGAGGTCGCGCTGGGTCGAGGCGCCGCGCTCGAGCGCGATGCCCACGGTGTCGAAGAGCTGCTTGCGGTGCCGGTTCTCGAAGTCGAAGGCGCCAGCCTGCACCAGCGCCTCCATCGTCTTGCGGTTGACGCGGCGGCCGTCGACGCGCTCGCAGAAGTCGAACAGCGAGGTGAAGCGCTTGGTCTTGCGCGCCTCGAGGATCGCCTCGATGGCCGACTCGCCGACGCCCTTGATCGCGCCCAGCCCGAAGCGGATCTTCCCCTCGATGGCGCCGAAGGCGAGGTCGGACTCGTTGATGTCGGGGGGCAACACCTGCACGCCCGCCTGGCGCGCCTCGGCGATGTGGAGCACCACCTTGTCGGTGTTGTCCTTCTCCGAGGTCAGCAGCGCGGCCATGAACTCCACCGGGTAGTGGGCCTTGAGCCACGCGGTGTGAATGGTGATCAGGCCGTACGCGGCGGAGTGCGACTTGTTGAAGCCGTACTGCGCGAACTTCTCCATCAGGTCGAAGACGCCGTTGGCGATCTTCGGGTCGACGCCCTTCTTGTTCGAGCCCTCGATGAACAAGGAGCGCTGCTTGTGCATCTCCTCGGCCTTCTTCTTCCCCATCGCGCGGCGCAACAGGTCGGCGCCTCCGAGGGAAAGCCCGCCCAGGACCTGGGCGATCTGCATCACCTGCTCCTGGTAGACGATGACGCCGTAGGTGTCCTTGAGCACCGGCTCGAGCGTGGGGTGCGGGAAGGTGACCTTGTCGCGGCCGTGTTTCCGGTCGATGTACACGTCGACCATGGTGCGGCCGTCGTCGAGCTTCTGATCGAGCGGGCCGGGGCGGTAGAGCGCGCCGGCGGCGATCACGTCTTCGAAGCACGACGGCTTCATCTTCATCACCATCTCGGTGAAGCCCGATGACTCCATCTGGAAGACGCCGGCGGTGTCGCCCGCGCTGATGAGCTCGAAGGTCTCGTGATCGTCGAGGGGGATCTTCTCGCGGAACAACTGGTCGTCGGGCCCGCGCTTGCGGTTGGCGAGGTTGATCGCGTTCTGGATGACGGTGAGCGTCTTGAGGCCGAGGAAGTCGAACTTCACCAGGCCCGCGGCCTCGACCTCGTCCTTGGCGAACTGGGTGACGAGGGTCTTCTCACCCGAGGGGCGGTAGACCGGCACGTATTCCCACAGCGGCTTGTCGGCGATCACCACGCCGGCGGCGTGCATGCCGGCCTGGCGGTTGAGGCCCTCGAGGGCCATCGAGACCTCCAGCACGTCCTTGGTGGTGATCGGCTTGCCGTCGACCTCCGCGAGCGGCTGGGGGTTGTCGACCATCTCCTTGAGGCGCGGCTCGCCGGCGATCTCCTTCTCGGGGTCACCGAAGATCGCCTGCTTCAGGGTGATGCCGAGGATGTCGGGCACCAGCTTCGAGATGCGATCGCCCTCGGAGAACGGGAGCCCGTACACCCGGCACACGTCGCGGAGCACGCTCTTGGCCTTGAGCTGGCCGAAGGTGATGATCTGCCCGACGTTGTTCTCGCCGTACTTGCCCTGGACGTAGGTGATCACCTCGTCGCGGCGGTCCTGGCAGAAGTCGATGTCGAAGTCGGGCATCGACACGCGCTCGGGGTTCAAGAAGCGCTCGAACAGCAGGTTGTAGGGGATCGGGTCGAGATCGGTGATGCGCAGCGAGTACGCGACGATCGAGCCGGCGCCGGAGCCGCGGCCAGGCCCCACGGGGATGCCGTTCTGCTTCGCCCAGTTGATGAAGTCCTGGACGATCAGGAAGTAGCCGGCGAAGCCCATCTTGTTGATGACGCCGATCTCCAGGTCGAGCCGGGCCATGTAAGCGTCGCGGTTGACCTGGTAGGGGAGCTCGGTGAAGCGCTCCTCGAGGCCCTTCTTCGCCAGCGCGGCCATGAACGAGTCGGCGTCGTAGCCGTCGGGCACCTTGAAGGTGGGCAGCATCGGCTTGGCGAGGATGTTGTATTCCTCGACCATGTCGGTGATGCGCATCGTGTTGTCGACGGCCTCGGGCACGTCGGTGAAGTACGCGCGCATCTCCTCGGGGCTGCACACGTACAGCTTGTCGGTGCTGTGCCGCATGCGCTTGCTGTCGGTGAGGGTCTTGCCCGAGGCGATGCACATCAGCAGCTCGTGGGCGCGCGCGTCTTCGCGCTTGATGTAGTGCGCGTCGGCGGTGGCCACGAGGGGGATGTCGAGGTCGCGCGAGAGCTGCTTCAGGTTCTCGTTGGCCTTGTTCTGCTCTTCCATCCCGTTCCACTGGATCTCGAGGAAGAAGTGGCCGGGATCGAAGATGTCTTTGTATTCGGAGGCCGCGCGGCGGGCGTGGTCCATGTCGCCGCGGAAGGCCGCGCTGGTCACCTCGCCGCCGAGGCACGCGGTGAGCCCGATGACCCCCTTGCTGTGCTCCTTGAGCACCTGCTTGTCGATGCGCGGGTGGTAATAAAACCCGTCGAGGTACCCCATCGACGAGAGGTAGCGGATGTTCTGGTACCCCTCCTTGTTCTTGGCCAACAGGATGAGGTGGTTGGCGATCTTCTCGGTGCGATCGGTGCGGCCCTTGGGGCCGGCGACGTAGGCCTCGAGGCCGATGATTGGCTTGAGCGACGCCTCCTTGGCCTTCTTGTAGAAGTCGACCGCGCCGAACATGTTGCCGTGATCGGTCACCGCCACCGACTTCATGCCCTTCGCCTGGACCGTCTTGATGAGGTCCTTCATGCGAATCGCCCCGTCGAGGAGCGAATAGAGGGTGTGGAGGTGCAGATGGGTGAAAGACATTGCCGCTCTTTCACCACCGATGGGCGAAGCGGATCAATGCAGTTCGGTCACGCCACCTGGGTGTCGGCCTGACCGAAGTAGCGGCCGATTGACTCGACGGTCGCGGCAGGGAAGGCGGCGACGAGTTGCTCGGCGGCCTGGCGGAACTCGCTCCGCATCACCGCGGGCGCCCGCAGCGACCACTCTACGGCGCTGACGAGCGCGAGGGCGGTGGTGACGTTGGGGGTGGCGCTCCCGCGCGGGGCCTCGTGGTGGAGCGCGACCGCCTCCACGAGCGAGGCCGGCAGGTTCCAGCGGGCGAGCAACTGCGCCCCGATGGTGGCGCACGAGCAGCCGAGGCGCTCGTGCTGGACGATCCACGGCAGGCGCCCGAGCTCGACGCCCTTGTCGATGGCCATCGCGTCAACCGGCAGCTTCGAGAGCACCAGCAACTGGCCCACGTCGGACAGCACGCCGGCGATGAAGGCCTGCTCGGCGAGCGGCGTGCGGCCGAGCAGCTCGCGCATCGCGTAGGCCCGCAGCAGCGCCTCCTGCTGGAGCGCGAGCGCCCGCCGGCCCTGCGCGAGGCCCTCGAAGATCTCCACGGTGAGCACGAGGTTCTTGATCGGCACGATGCCCAGGTAGCGCACCGTTTCCCGCACGCTCGACACCCGGCGCGGCAACCCGAAGTACGCGGAGTTGATGATCCGCAACACCGCCGCGGTGATGGCCGGGTCGCGCTCGATCACCGCGGCCATCGCGTCCATCGAGACGTCGGGGTCCTGCGACATCTGGGCGAGCCGCGAATAGGTCGCCGGCAGCGGGGGCAGATCACCCAGCTGGCCCATCACCACCTGCAGACGCTCCGACGAGAGCGAGGCGATGACCGCCACGGTGCGCTCGACGAGATCGAAGAGCAGCGCGGGCAGCAGCGGCTTGCGCAAGACCTGGTGGCCGACGGCCTGGAGGCGCGCCAGGGCGTCGGGCTTCGCGTCGACCGGCGCGAGCACGGTACGCGCCACCTTCGGCATCTTCAGCTTGAACTCGAGGAGCAGGGCCTCGGCGTCGGGCAACGACGCGTCACAGATCAGCGCATCGATCTCGGTGGCCAGGGCGAGCGCCTCGGCGGAGCTGTGCACGAACTTCAGGTCCCAGGCGTTCGCAAAGATGCGCAGGGCGCGACGCAGCCCCTCCGCCACCTGAAAATCGGCCTCCACCACCAACACCCGTCGCATGGGACCCAGCTATTGCAGCCCTCACGCCCGCCCCAACCTGCGAAATCACGAGCGGCCCCCCGGGTCGCTGGGCGAGCCCGGGTCGATGCGCACCCTCAGGTGCGAACGAGGCCGGTGTGGGGATTGGTGCCGAAAGGTTGGTACGGGAGGTTCACCAGCCGCGAGAGGTACGCCCAGAGGCCGAGGCCCTGGGGGGTCCCGGCGGACAGGCGGACGTCGGCATCGACGCGGCCGGTGGTGCCGACGCGCACGTTCTTGCCGATGACGGTGGCCGAGACGCCGGCGGCGTGATCCGAGCCCGGGAGGCTGCGCGAGAAATCACCCATGATCACGACGTTCACGTTGCGGCGGGCGTCGGCCACCATGCGGTTGGTGAAGATCTTGAGCGCGGGGAGGATGCGGTCATTCATCATGCCGCGCACCGACATGCCGTCGCGGTCGCCGTGGGTGTCCCAGCCGCTGTTGACGGCGACGCACACGTTGGCGCCGGCCTCGATCATCACCTCGGCGGCCGCGACCTGGGTGGTGAAGTTGGTGACCGCGGTGGTGCTCGGGCTGAAGCCGTAGGCGTTGGCGAGGTTGACGTAGTTGTAGACCTTGACCGGCTTCTGCAGCGTCTCGACCGCGGCGCCGTAGCCTTCGCCGAGCGTCTTGGTCATGCGCGGGCTGGTCACCAGGGTCTTGCTCGACATGAAGCGCGAGGCGGCCATCGCACGCTCGGCGATGCCGCGATCGGGCACGGTGGGGTCGGTGATGCCGCCGAGGGCCGCGA
>JBBRUE010000354.1:0-7054 GCA_038248085.1 Myxococcales bacterium
CTCTCCCGCACGGCGGCTTGCGGGTTTCGAAATGGAGAAAATCGCGAGGGGGCGCGGATAGTCCCCATCAACATCGCGGCCTGGCCGAGGGAGAGCTGAGACGGGGCAAGGCCAAAGTAGCTCTCGCTGGCAGCTCCGACGCCAGTGATGTTATGTCCAAAGGGAACCTTGTTCAGGTAGGCGGTCAGAATTTCTCTTTTTGCCCGGGTGTCGCCCATGGAGGCATCGAGCTCCGCCTCAATCCGAAGGGCGACAATGATTTCGATGACTTTTCCTTGCAGTTTCTCAAGGAGGGATTTCTCGTGCCGATTCAGGGAGAGTTGAACCAACTGCATCGTGATCGTCGAGCCCCCTTGCGCAATAACCGGGCGCCTTGCTGCAAAACTACGCTTGATGTTAACCACGCCGCGCCCGGGCGCACGTGGAGCAGGGGGCGGTGACCGAGGGGTACCGCGCCGATCGCGAGACGGTGCTCAAGCTGCTCAACGCCGCGCTCGCCACGGAGATCGTCTGCATGCTGCGCTACCGGCGCCACCACTTCATGGCGACGGGGCCGGAGATGAGCGCTGCCGCCGCCGAGTTCCTCGTGCACGCCAACGAGGAGCAGGGCCACGCAAACCTCCTCGCCCGCCGCATCACCCAGCTCAACGGGGGCCCCAACTTCAACCCCGAAGGACTGCTCGCGCGCTCCCACGCCGAGTACGTCGAGGGCAAGACGCTGGCCGACATGATCCGAGAGGATCTCGTCGCGGAACGCATCGCCATCGACTCGTACACCGAGATCATCCGCTACCTCGGCGAGGATGCCTTCGACCACGCGGCGCCTGCTCGAAGGCATCCTGGCCACGGAAGAGGAGCACGCCGAAGACATGGCGGCGCTGCTGCTCGCGACCCGAGCCTCCGCCCGGACTGTGCCGGCGCCCTGAGCGTGCTCGCCGCGACCGTCATGAAGCTCCTCGATGAAGAGCGCCTCCCGATGCAGCAGGTCGCGAACGAGGTGAGCACGCGCCAAGAGCTCGAGCAGCAGCTCTCGCGGATCAAGGCTGAACTGCACGACAGCCGGCGACAGCAGCAGTTGGACAGACAGGCCGCGCTTCACGACCCCTTGACGGGACTGCCCAACCGCATCCTCTTCAACGACCGCCTGACCCAGGCGCTGGCGCACGCCCAGCGCCACGGGAACGAGTTCGCGGTCATGTTCATCGACCTCGACAAGTTCAAGGCCATCAACGACGAGCAGGGGCACGAAGTCGGCGACGAGGTGCTCAAGGCCGTCGCCCAGCGGCTCCAGGCGGCCACGCGGCGCGAAGACACCGTCTGCCGGCGCAGCGGTGACGAGTTCCTGTTCCTGATGACCGGGGCCCAACGCCTGGAAGCGACGGCCGTCGTCGTCGCGAAACTCCTCCAGGCCGTCGCCGCGCGCTCCCTGGTCCGCGACCTTGAGCTGACCGTGCGGTGCAGCATCGGCATCGCGCTCTACCCGCGGGACGGACACACCGCGCAGCACCTGCTCGAGAACGCCGACGCCGCGATGTACGTGGCCAAGCGAAAGGGCTGCGGCTCGCTGTTCTTCCACGAGCTCCCCCGGCGGGGATCAGGCCGCGGCGAGCCACTTCCCAAGGCCTGACTCGAGGGCGTCGAGCTTCACCGGCTTGGTGAGGTGATCGTTCATGCCCGAAGCGAGGCACCGCTGCCTGGCCTCGGCCGTGGAGTCGGCGGTCATCGCGATGATGGGCACCGTGGCCCGCTCAAGCCCGGCCTCCCCGGCCCGAATTCGGGTCGTCGCCTCGACGCCGTCCATCACCGGCATCTGCATGTCCATCAAGACGAGGTCGAAGGGCTGACGCTGGAGCATCACCAACGCGTCGGCCCCATTCGCGGCGATCTCCGCGGAGACCCCGAGCCGCTGGAGCAGTCGCACCAGCACCAGTTGGTTGGTGGCGTTGTCCTCGACGATGAGCGCAGTGCGGCCCAGGTCGGCGGCGCCACAGGCCTCGAAGGGCAGCGCGAGGGTGACGTTCGTGCCGCGGCCTGCCGTCGACGTGACCGTGAGCACCCCGCCCATCGACTCCGCGAGTTGCCCGGCGGTGGACAGTGCGCGGCCCGGAGCCCTGGGTGCGGCCGGCATGCCGACGCCCGAGTCGGTCACCGTGAAGAGCACCTGCTTCGCGTTCTGCGGGTCGGCGCTCACGTCGATGGTGACCCCACCGGCCGCGGTGAACTTGATGCCCATTTCCACGAGCCTGATCAGCAGCTGCCGCAGCCGTTCCGGGTCGCCGAGGATCCAGTCGGGCACGCCGGACTCCACGTTCGCCTCGAGGGCGAGGTCCTTTGCGTCGGCCCGGGGCTGCAGCAGGTGCACCACCTCGAGGGTGAGGCCGCGCACGCTCAGGCGTCGACGCTCGAGCACCAGCCTGGGCCGGACCTCGACCGTCGAGGGGTCAGGGCTCTTGACGGGCGAGGTGCGGAGCGCCTGCGCGGCGAGCCCGAGCAGCACCGCGGCGACGCCCAGGAGCGCGATCGCCACCCACCACGCGGCATCGTCGAAGCGTCGCCAGAAGAGCCCACCGGCCGTCAGGCACCCCAGGGCGATCACCCCGCGCCAGGCCAGGGTCCGGCGCGCCGCGGGTGGTGTGGTCGAGGTATTCACGGCTCCCACAAGCGTCACCGCGCGAGCTGACGGTCGCACGCTTTTCGAAGAGGGCCTCAGCCGTCAGCGCGGCTCCTCGACGAACCTCGTCGCGCGCCCCGGGCGCCTGGTCGAAGAACGCCTGGGGCACCCTCACCGTCGCGCCGGAGCCGGTGCTTCGCTAAGCAGCAGCGCATGAGCGTTCGCGACAGCGTCGTGGTGACCACCCCCGACGGGAACGTGGCCTGCAGCCTCCACCACCCCGCTGGAGCAGGACCCTGGCCGGCGGTGCTCTTCTTCATCGACGCGCTCGGCATGCGCCCGGCGATGGAGGCGATGGCGGGCCGCCTCGCCGATGCGGGCTACGTGGTGCTCCTGCCGAACCTGCTCTACCGCGCGGGGGAGATGGCTCCGTTCGATCCGAAGACGGTGTGGGGCGACGAGGCCGAGCGCGGGCGCCTGATGAAGAACATCTCCATGGCGGTGCTGCCCGGGCCGGCGATGCGCGACGTCGGCCTCTTCCTCGCGGCGCTCGACCAGCACCCCTCGGTCAAACGTGGGGGCGTGGGCGTGGTGGGGTACTGCATGGGTGGCATGCTCTCCTTCCGCGCCGCGGCGGCGTGGCCCGACCGCATCGCCGCGGTCGCCTGCATCCACGGCGGCCACCTCGTCACCGACAAGCCCGACAGCCCACACCTCGGCTCGGAGCAGGTGAAGGCGCGGCTCTACTTCGCCTGCGCCGACAACGATCGCTCGTGCACACCGGAACAGCGCGAGGCGCTCAACCTCTCCCTCAAGGCCGCCGGCGCGAACGCCGAGATCGAGTTCTACAAGGGCAAAGCCCACGGCTGGGCGGTCACCGACATGCCGGTGCACGACCCCGAGGCCAGCGAGCAACACTGGAAGCGCGTGCTGGCGCTCTTTGCCCAGACCCTGCAGGCGAAGTGATTCGAAGGGCGGGCGGTTGCTGGTGATCAAGGAGAAGAGTCGTACGCGCCGCGGGCGGGGACATTATGAGGCGAGCCATGCTTCCACCGCGCCCGTCCGTTCTCCCTGCCATTGCCGATGTGCAGGCCTCCTTCCACGCCGACCTGGTCCAGGAGGTGGCGAAGGCCATCGCCGACGAGAAGGTGGTGGTGGTCGGCGTCTCCGGGCTGCAGCCGGGCAAGCGGGCGCGCCAGCTGCTCGACGCGCAGAAGGTCGCCTACCGCTACCTCGAGTACGGCAGCTACTTCGCGGGCTGGCGGCGGCGGCTGGCCTTGAAGATCTGGGTGGGCTGGCCGACCTTTCCTCTCGTCTTCGTCAAGGGCACCTTCGTCGGCGGCGCGAGCGATCTACAGAAGTTGATCGAGAGCGGTGAGCTGAAGAAGTTGCTCGGCGAGTGACTGGGCGAGGGTCACGGCGCACCGCCGAAGACGACCACCCTTCTGCGCGAGGAAGCCCTCGAGGCTGCTTGAACGCGACTCACTCAACCCAATCAAAAGGCCGTCGCGAGTGAACGCGACGGCCATTGTTCAGCGAGCCTGGTTCTCGATTACTTGCACGCCGCCGTGTTGGGGCTGCTCGCGGCGAGGCTGGTGATCGCCGCCTTGCAGGCGGTGGTGCACGCGTCGGCCGAGGCCGTCCCGGAGGTCCAGCAGGTGCCGCCCGTGTCGTACGTGCCCTTGAGCGCCGCCGCCGAACCGGCAGAGACCGCCTCGGTGCATGCGAGGTACTTCACGCAGTCGGCCGAAGGCGCCGGGTTGCAAGCAGAGAGGGCGAGGACGGCGAACGCGGCGACGAAGCGGAAGGAGTTCTTCACGGGTACCTGAGTTGTACGGCGAGGAGTCAGCTGCGCGAAGTGCGCGCCGGGACGTCTACGACAAACCCCGCTGCAAACCGATCAGATTCCATCGGCCCAACGCTGGACCGGCTGAAGTTCACCGATTCGCGGGGCATGTCGCGGCTCAGGTAGCTCTAGCGAAGTCGAAGTCGTGCGACTTCCGCTTTCCCGGCCAGCCGCCCACTGACCCCTGCGCGATGTTGCGAAATCACCAATGGAACGCAATCGATTGAAGCCTGCGTACGATGATGACACCCACGGACTTGTTGATTGGTGTCTTCGCAACGTCGCGGCGCTCGACGTGCGGCCTCGAGGCCTTGCCGGAATACGCACCCACGATGGAGGCGATCCGATCAGCTGCGAAGAGCAGTCGACCCGAAGACGGGCGCCTTCGTGCTTCCGCTGGTCCGCGCCGGCGCCATCGAGAAGAAGTTCGTGGCGACGGTCAACGAAGCGGGCGTGAAGCCAAACGACAGCCGCCGCATCGGGTTGGTCCTCGACTGCGGCGACGTGTGTCTCCAACTCCGCGCGACCCAGGTGCGCTCGCGCGCCGTCACGGATCGCGATGAATCGGAGTTCATCACCGTCGAGTGGACGACGAGCGGGATGACCGTCAATCAGCGCTCGACGGACGTGAAGGCCAGCTTCATTTCCTGCCGGTGATCCCATTCGCCACGCCGTAGACGTGCTCGCCGGGGGGCGCCCACGGCGCGGCAACGTGCGGTCAGATGAGATGATTGAAGTGAGCCATCAATTCACACTGCCAGGAAGTCACGTGTCGACTGCACGCCTGGCGCGCCGCTATGAAGGCGCATGACTGTCGAAGTGCTTCGTTCGTTGCACGAACAGCTGTCGTCGGCGCTGGCCGCGCTCGAAGTACCGCGGGTGCAGTTCGAGGTCCGGCTCGACGACGCCACGCTCACGGTGACGCGCAGCGAGCGCGACGACCACGGCATCGCAGAAATGAGGGAGGACCACCTCGGCGTCGACGTCCCCGAGGCGCTGACGACGACGTCACCGGAGCGCATCGCGTGGTGGGTGGCCGCGTACGCGCGGTTGCAGGAGGAGCAGCGGCCGAGCCTGCTGAACAGCGTTGGGCTCGTGGGCTACGCGCCGCTGCAGAGCGTCGATGACTTCGCCGCCGCCATGATCGACGACGACCTCGTGCTCGCGGTGCACCAGCAGAACGACCCGGCGTGGTGGGGGCAGGAGACGGCGTGGGAGCGGGCGTGGCAGGCCGCTGGCCTCGGCAACTTCGTGGTGCTCGAGGCGATGATCGCGGCGTCGCCGGGCCTCGTGAACGAACGCGGCGAATACGGGTTCGCGTTGCTGCACAACGTGGTCGAGCGATGCGATGAGCATTCGGCGAGCACCCATGGCCGCGCGTTGGAAGCGTTGATCGCCCGCGGCGCCGACGTGAACGCCGCCACCGAAGACGGCGTGACCCCGCTGCACATCGCGCGCACCGAGATGATCGCGGCGTTGGTGAAACACGGCGCGAAGCTCGAAGCGCGCACCAACACCGGGATGACGCCGCTGCTGACGCAGGCCAGCGAGCAGGACGGGCTGCGGCCGATGCAGGCCTTGCTCGAAGCCGGCGCCGACATCGAAGCTCGTGACGACGCCGGCAGCACTGCTGAAGACTTCGCGCGCGGCCGCGGGGAGGACGAGAAGCTGGCCCTGTTGAGGCAGTTCAGCTGATCACTTCGGGAGCACCCGGCGCTTCCAATTCTTCGCGTCGGTGCTCTCGAAGAGCCGTCCGTTGGCGACGCAGTAGACGTGCTCGCCGCGCGCGGAGATCGACGTCACGCGCCCCGGGTTCTTGACCGGCTTGCCGAGGTGATCGAACAGCGTCTCGCCGACCACCACCAGCGCCCCCTTCTTCCACGGGCACACCGCGGTGACATCACCGCTGAGCTTGCGCGCCAGGAAGACCTTGCCCTTGCGCTCGAGGAGCACCCCGTCGCCGCCCGCCCAGTGGCCCGAGGCACAGCGCAGCGGGGCCCTGGTCTTCGCGGGCGCCTTCTTCCAGCCCGACGCCGCCGCGACCCACACGTCACCATCGTCGCCGACCGCGAAGCCGTGACCGGCCGCCGCGACGCCGCGCATCGCGTGCAGGCGGGCCTGGAGATCGAGCGCAGCCGCGGCGGGCTTCAGCTTCGGGGTCTCGTCGACCCAGGCACCGGCGACGAAGCGGAAGAAGTGCGGGCCGCGCGCGAAGGCGACGAGGTCTGCCGAGAGGCCTTCGACCACCACGTTGCGGAGCACCGGCCCCGGCTGCGGGGAGCGCCCCGCTTCGATCACCATCGACTGGCCGTTGCGACCGATGATCAACAACCGCCCTCCAGGCAGCAGCGCCGCCGGGGCCTCGCGGGGCGGCTCGAAGGGGAGCACCACCTCGTGAAAGTGGATGTCGCCGGCCGGCTGAAACCAGACGCGGGTGCCTGGCCCGCGGGTCCCGATGACGACGAGCCCGTGCTCTGAGGCGATGACTTCGGACGCGAGCGGCTTGGCCATGCCCCTCTCTACACCCCAGCGTCCAGCAGCCAACGAAGGTAAGAACGTCGCCTTCATTTGCGCCTCCGGCGCCCGCCGCCGCGCCA
>JBBRUE010000355.1:0-7039 GCA_038248085.1 Myxococcales bacterium
GAGGACGAACTTCACCGCGACCCAGATGTCTTCGGGCTTGCCGATGCGGCCGACGGGGATCTTCTCGATGAAGGACTCGAGCGCCTTCTGGTTCATGCCCGCGGTCATCGGGGTCTCGATCATGCCGGGGGCTACCGCACCGACGCGGATGCCGAAGCTGGCGAACTCGCGCGACCAGGTCGTGGTGTTGGCCGCCAGCGCCGCCTTGGCCGAGACGTAGTTCGACTGGCCGCGGTTCCCGTGGCGGGCGATCGACGACATGTTGACGATCACCCCGGGGCGCTGCTCGGTGGTGACCATCTTGGCGACGACCTCGCGGACCATGATCGTCGCGCCGATGAGGTTGACGGCCAGCACCGCGTTGAACTGCTCGGTGCTCATCTTGGTGACCGCGCCGGTGGTCCGGTCCTTCTTCACCAGCAGCCCGTCGCGGAGGATGCCCGCGTTGTTGATGAGGCCGTTGAGGCCGCCCAGCTCGGTGTTCGCCCAGTCGACGAAGGCGATCACGTCGGCCTCGTTGCTGACGTCGAGCTTGCGGCGCTTGATGCCCGCGGGGAGCGCGGCGAGCGCGGTCTCGTTGACGTCACCCACGGCCACCTGGGCCCCGGCCTCGAGCAAGCGGGTGGCGAAGTGCGCGCCCATGCCCTGGGCGCCGCCGGTGACGATGATCTTCAGGCTCTTCAGATCCATGTTCTCTCCTTGGTCGAGGGGTGTTGCGGGTCGATCCGGGTCTCAGTCGATCCGGAGGTGCGGTTCAAGCACGGCTGCAGAAAGGACTGAGGCCGTGACACCCGGTGAGGGGCATCACGGCACTCAGGGTTCCGGGAAAGTCAGCGACGGTTCAGACCTTGAAGGTCTCGACGGTCTTCTTCGCCGTCTCGAGGCTCATCTTCCGCCAGCCGGCCGCGAGCTCGTTCGCGTAGTTGAACTGGGTCTTGAGCAGCTCGTTCATCTCGTCGATCTGCGTGTTGCCGTACTCGATCCACTTGGTGTGGGCCTTGCCCATCTCGTCGAACATCTGGGTCATGCGGGTCGACTGCTCTTCGAACATCTTCTTCATGCTCTCACCGGCAAACTGCTGCACCTGCGAAGCAACGTTCTTGGAATCGGTCATGGGGTTTCTCCTCGTCGGGGTGGTGCGACATTTCACTCGGGAAATGCCCGGCCGCGACGCGACCGGGACGAGGGAGAAATGAACCAGATGACCGCCTGCGTCAAGCGATTATTGGTGCACTGCACCATTTTGCGTCATTTCTTACGCTTGCGCAGCATGCCCTTGAGTTCATCGAGCTCGCGGCGGAGGTCTTCGACGTCGGTGTTGGGGGGCGGCGGGGCGGTGGAGGGCACGGGCACCGGGGGTGACGACTGCTGGCCCCAGCCGCCGAAGGGGGTGTTGTTGGCGAACTGGGTGAGGGCGACCAGGGGGTTGAAGGGCATGAAGCTCTGGGTGGTCTTGCGGGCCGTCAGGTAGAGCTCGAGGGCGGCTTGTACGTAGCGCCCGAGGAAGTCGGAAAGGGCGTCATCTCCGAGGCGAATCAGCTGGTGGAGCAGCGGCGCGGGGAGGATCTTCTCGCCGCCGCGGCCTTCCATGATGATCTGGGTGAGCGTCACCTGGGTGAGGTCGGCGCCGGTCTTCGCGTCGATCACCCGCGCCTCGGCCCCGCCGCGGATCGACTCGGTGAGATCTTCCAGCGTGATGTAGCGGCTCGACTCGGTGTCGTAGAGGCGCCGGTTCCCATATTTCTTGATGAGCATGCGGGAGACCGTATTGAGGCCCTGTGTGCAATGCAACATGGCGCCCTTGACACTGAGCGCAGGAACGAGCGATGAGGGCCGCGCCTTCGCACCTGCACAAAAGGAGCGCCGTGACCCAGCCCCGCTTCACCGTCGCCGTGAGCGCCCTCGTGCAGGGCGTGGCAGGCGGGCTCGGCTGGTCGTCGATGGCCGCCGCGGTGCCGGAGCTGAAGCTGGGCGTGGTCGAGAGCGCCGCGGTGTGGGCGGCCGGGCCGCTGGGCATCGTGCTGGCGTCGGTTGCCGGCGCCGGGGCGGTCGAGCGCTTCGGCCCGCGCCGGGTGGGAGCGGCCGGGCTGGTGGCCGGGGCGCTGGTGTGCGGCGCACGCGCCGGCTTCGACAGCGTCTTCGCACTTGCAGCATGCATGCTCTTGTTCGGCGCGCAGATCGCGTTCGTGGCGCCGGCGCTGAGCCGGGCGATCGCCGCGGCGGTGCCTGCGACGGAGCTGAGCCGGGTGAGCCGCGGTCTGCTGCCGGCCTATGGGCTGGGCACGGTGCTGGCGTTCGTGCTGGTCGGCGCCCAGTGGCGCGCGGCGATGCTGGTGATCGCCGGGGCCATGCTGGTGCTGGCGGCCCTGTGGTTCGCGGTGATCGAAGACGGGCACGAGCCGGGCCGGTCCTCCTCGTCCGCCGAGGCGCAGTCGCTGCTCGCCAACCCCGGCGTGCGGCGCGTGGCGGCGATGCAGTTCCTGCTCTTCGGGAGCTACCTCTCGATGCTTCCCGTGCTGACCGGCGTGCTCGGGCCTGGCGCGGTGCCGGCCTGGCTGGCGGCGGCGATCGTCGGGAACCGGATCGCCGACGGGTGGTCGGAGCGGGTGGGTCTGCGTCGCCCCTTCGTCCTCGCCGGAGCGGCCCTGTCTGGCCTTGCGGCGCTCGCGCTCACCGTTGGCGCGGGGTGGTGGGCGCTGATCGCCTTCGGCTTCGGCGGCGGGCTGGTCGCGCCCCTGTTGATCGCCCTCCCCTTCGAGCTTCCCTACCTCGGCGCGCCCCGGCTCACTGCGGCGCTGGGGGTGGTGCTCATGTTCGGGCAACTCGGCGGCGTGCTGCTCCCGCTCATCGGCGCTGTTGCACTGCACCATGGGGGGGCCACGGCCTTCTTCGGGCTGTTCGCCATCGCCCACCTGTCGATCCTGTTCCCTGCCCTCCGGCTCGCTGAGACGGGGCCCAGGGCGCGCGTGCACCCAGCCCGGGTGGATTTCGGTGGAGCCGCGGCGTAAGGCCGCTCGCCTTTGGAGGACCCTGTGCTTCGTTCCATTTTCGTCACCAGCTTCCTGTTTCTCGTCGCGGCGTGCCCCGGCCCCACGATGGTCGACTGCCGTGTCGGGGCCGACTGCGCCAGCGGGGTGTGCCGCCGTGACGGCACCTGCGGGCCGGTCGCGTCCACCGACGCTGGTTCCGACGCAGGGACCACCCTCGAGGACGGAGGCATGGCCGCGGTCGACGGCGGCCCCCTCGTCGACGCGGGCTCCGATGGTGGAGCGCCCGACGCCGGGATGCCGCTGGGCTGCCTCCCGAACAACGACGGCCGCATCGATCGCAGCGAGGTCTTCTTTCAGGCCGGGCTGCGCGCCACCTACAAGGTCAGCGGCACTGCGACCTTCGACACCACGGGCCTGGCGCAGAGTGACGGTGGCCGCCGGTGGGACTTCTCCACCCCGCTCAACGGAGATGTCTCGAAGCTGGTGGAGACGAAGCCGCTCCAGGGCGAATGGTACGAGTCTGAATTCCCCGACGGTGGCTATGTGACGGCGATCGGCGACCTGATGGGCGTGTTCCTCGCGACGCCCGACGCGCTGTATCTGCAGGGCGTGGCTTCGCCCACCGACGCGGGGACCCCGACCAGGCTCAAGTACACCCCGTGGGTGAAGGTGCTGCAGTTCCCCCTCCAGGCAGGGGCGACGTGGGCCACCAACACCACCGTCAGCGGCACCTACCAGGGCCTCGCCATCGGCGGCACCTTCGGCGTCGTGCAGACCGAGGCCTACCAGATGTCGGTCGATCGCGCCGGTGACGCCGTCACCCCTTTCGCCACCTTCCCCGCGCTGCGCGTTCGCACGGTGATGGCCCGCACGGTCGCCTTCTTCCCGACCCTCACGCTGCGCAGCTACAGCTGGAACACCGAGTGCTTCGGGACCATCGCCACCGCCACCGCGGCCGACACCACCACCACGGCGACGTTCACCGAGTTCACCGCGGCGAGCGAAGTGCGGAGGTTGTCTCCGTGACTCGCGCCGCGTGCCTGCTGGCGCTGACGCTCTTCAGCTCCGGTTGCCTGCACTTCCACACCGGCCCGATGCCGGGTGAGCCGAAAGACGCGACGTACCTCAACGTCGAAGGCACCCGCGTTCGCTACGTCGACGTCGGCGAAGGACCGCCGGTGGTGCTGCTGCACGGCTTCGCCTCGAGCATCGAGAACTGGACGACGGTGATGCCCCGGCTGGTGAAGGATCACCGGGTCATCGCGATCGACCTCCGCGGCTTCGGGTGGACCGATCGCCCGGTCGCCGATTACTCGCCCGCGGCCCAGGCGAAGCTGCTCAAGGCCGTGCTCGACGAGCGGGGCGTGGGCAAGGCGTCGATCGTCGCGCACTCCTGGGGCTCCTCGGTCGCGCTGGCCTTCGCGCTGGCCTACCCGCAGCAGGTCGACCGCCTCGCGCTCTACGACGCGTGGGTCTACGACTCGCAGCTCCCCTCGATGTTCCACATGGCGCGCGCCAAGGGCCTGGGCGAGGTGCTCTTCGGGCTCTTCTATTCCGAGCGCTCCGAAGACCGGCTGACCCTCGGCTTCTACAACCCGGACATCGTCACCGAACAACTGGCGGAAGACGTCGAGCGCGCCTTCGAGCGTCCCGGAACCCGCGCCGCGGCTCTCGAGGCCGTGCGCGGCATGCGCTTCGACGAGATGGAGACGCAGTACCGCACCATCACCGTCCCCACCCTGCTGCTGTGGGGCCGGGAGGACGTGGTCACCCCGGTGTCGATCGGCGAGAAGCTGGTGCGCCAGCTCCCAAACGCAAAGCTGAACGTGTACCCGCGCTGTGGCCACTTCCCGATGCTCGAGGCGGTCAGCGAGTCGACCCGCGATCTGCAGGCCTTCCTGGGAGCGAACCGGTGAAGTCCACGATCCTCGTCACGCTCCTGTTCGCCACCACCGCCGACGCGTCCGGCCTCTCGGATCACGGTGACGATCTCTTCGATCGCGAGAAGATCGAGTTCGCGATCAGCGGCTTCTTCCGCACCCGCGGCGACGTCCTCAGCAACCTCGATCTCGATCGCGGGACCACCCCCTCGGGCCGGCCGCTCTTCGCGGTGCCGCTGGGCGACCCCACCGGGCAGAACCTCTTCGCCAGCGACATGCGGCTGCGCACCGATCTCGCGATCTACGCGCCCTTCGCCGCCGCGGCGGTGAAGGTGCGCATGGACCTGATCGACAACCTGGTGATGGGGTCGACGCCGGTGCTCTCGCCCGGCACCGGCAACTCGCCGACGCCCGCCGCTTCGCCCGGCCAGTTCCCCAGCACCCTCTTCCGCCTCAAGCGCGCATACGGCGAAGTGCTCACGCCCTTCGGCTACCTCGCCGCCGGCCGCATGGGGAACATGTGGGGCCTGGGCATGATGTCGAACGGCGGCGATTGCCTCGACTGCAACTCCGGCGACGCGGCCGATCGCGTGGCCTTCGTCACCTCGCTCGCCGGGCACCTGTGGGCGGTGGCCTACGACTTCAGCGCGGTCGGCCCGACCCAGTTCCGCAGGGACGGCACCCGCCAGCTGGTGCTCGACCCCAGCACCGACGTGCAGTCGGTCTCGTTCGCCTTCATGAACGTGAAGGACGATCACACCCGCCGCCGCCGCCGCATCGCGGGCAAGGTGACCGTCGAGTACGGCATTCTCGGTTCGTACCGCTGGCAGAACAACGACGTGCCGGCCGCCTATCTGCCGACTGCCCAGTCCGCTGCGCTCACGCCCAACTCGGTGATGCGGCGTGGGTACAAGGCGGGCGTCGTCGACGGATACCTCCGCATTCAAACCCCGAACTTCATGCTCGAGGCCGAGGTGGCGGTGCTGGCGGCCGACGTCGAGCAGGCCTCGTTGCTGCCCGGCGTGCTGCTGCGCGATCGCGTCACGGGCCTGCAGGTCGGCGGAGCCCTCGAGACCACCATCGGTGCGCCCGGCTCGGTCTTCATCGGCGGCCTCAACGTCGGCGCAGCGAGCGGCGATCCCGCTCCTGGCTTCGGCGCCTACCCGCCCGCGGGTTCGACCCCCCAGGCCGGCGAGCTCGACGGCCCGCAGGTCAACCTTCCCCGCGACACGCGCCTCGACAACTTCCGCTTCCACCCCGACTACCGCGTCGATCGCATCCTCTTCGCGGAGATCGTCGGCACCGTCACCGACGCCTGGTACGTGCGGCCGTGGGCGAAGGTGCGGATGCTCGAGTTCCGCAGCTACGAGCTCGACCTCAGGGCTGACGGCACCCTGAGCCGCGCGTTCTACGCGAGCTCGACCCCCGGCAACGACGCCGCCCTCGGCATGGAGCTCCACGCGGCGCTCACCTGGGCCAGCAAAGACGGCTTCGACGTGCTCGCCGAGTACGCCGTGCTCTTCCCCTTCGCGGGTTTCAACAACCCCGCCCAGGGCCTCACCGCGCAACCCGCGCAGCTGGGCCGCATTCGCCTGGCGTGGAGATTCTGATGATGACGCGCGTGACCTTCGCCTTCGCCCTGCTGCTCACTGCCTGTGGTGAGAACCGCACCATTCCCGAGAAGAGCGCGTACACCGCGGCCGCCGTCGCGCCGTTGGAGTGCGTGCCCAACCTCGACGGCCGCATCGACGTCACCGAGCTGAAGGCCGCGCTGGGGATCCCGGTGCACTACCTCGCCTCGCCGCCCGGCACCTCGCGGCCGGTGAGCATCCCCGGGGCGACCAACGGCCAGGGCCAGCGGGTATGGGACCTGAGCATCGACTACGCGGACGATCGCGTCGCCACCCTCATCGCCACCGCGCTCCCCGGGCACTGGTTCGCGGCGAGCTTCCCGGCGGGCCAGTTCGTCACCGCCCTCGATCTCGGCGGCACGGTGCTCGGCGTCTACGCCAACGACGGCAGCAACCTGCTGCTGCTCGGCTATGCCTCGAGCGAAGAGGCCCCCACCACCGGGAAGACGCTGGTGATCTACACCCAGCCGGTGGCGATCTTCCGCTTCCCGCTCGAGGCGGGGAAGCAGTGGACCAGCATCGGCAACGTCGCCAACGC
>JBBRUE010000356.1:0-7021 GCA_038248085.1 Myxococcales bacterium
CTCTCGACGGCGCGCACCTCGAGCGCGAGCAGGAGCACCGCGATGTCGACGGTGCCGCGATCGGCTTGCGAGAAGAGCGCGACCACCGTCTCGAGCGCTCGCCCGCGCGAGGCGAGGCAGCTCTGCAGCAGCCGGCGCGCCGCGGGGTCTTTCGAGCGGCAGGCGAGGGCCGATTCGCGGGCCCAGGTCGCCACCTCCGGCTCGAGGACCGCGCGCACCCGGTCGAAGGTCTGGGCGCCAGCTGCACCGGCCGTCGCGGTGAAGCGCGCCTGCAGCTGCTGCACCCCGGCCGGTGCCCAGAGCTGCGCGCTCGCCTGCCCCACGCCCTCGAGGCACTCGCGCTCGGTGCGCTGGGCCGGCGACTCGGTGAAGACGAAGACGCCCAGCGCGGCCGCGGCCGAAGCCGCCACGCCCACCAGGCCCAGGGTACGCCACCGCCGCCGCCGGTGCTCCGCGGGGTCGTCGGAGAGCTCGCCCAGCAGCGCCTCCATCGAGGGGTAGCGCTCTTCCGGTCGCTCCGCGAGCCCGCGCTGGATGATGCGACGCACCCACTGCGGCGTAGCGTCGCCGGGCGGAAACTTGAGCGGCCCGGCCGCGGGGAACGACCGCGTGAGCACCGAGAACAGCGACATGCAGAAGGCGTACTGGTCGGCCGCGGGGGTGACCACGCCGGCGGACAGCTGCTCGGGGGCCATGTAGCGCGTGGTGCCGGCGCGGCTGCTCGCGGCGCTCAGCTCCTGCACCAGCCCGAAGTCGCTCACGCAAGCGACGCCCCGCTCGTCGAGGAGCACGTTGTCGGGCTTGAAGTCGCGATGCACGCGGCCGAGGGCGTGCACCGCGCTGAGCCCCCGCCCCGCCTCGAGGAAGCGGGCCCGCACCTCGTCGAGCGTCCGCGGCGTCTTCGCCCAGGCCGTCAGCGTGCCGCCCGGCATGTGCTGCATCGAGAGGTAGACACTGCCCAGGAAGGTGTCGGCGTCGTGCACCCGCACCACGTTGGGGTGATTGAACCGGGCGAGCTGCCGGGCCTCGCCGAGGAGTTGATCACCCTTGCCGCGCAACATCTTGAGCGCGACCTTGAGGTCGAGCGCGGGGTGGTACGCGGCGTAGACCACGCCCTGCCCTCCGCTGCCGAGCTCGGCGAGCACGATGTAGCGACCGACCTGGGTGCCCGGCTGGAGGACGAACGCATCGACCGGCGCTCGCGGGAGCGGCGCGCCCTCGCTCGACTCGGGGGAGGTGTTCGACTCGTCCATCAGGGGGTGCTCCAGGGCCACGAGACGCTACTCCGCAAGCGATGTGCCAGCGCAGTTCCCTCCCGGGCGACCCGCATCGGCATGCTGACACCGGTGTGTCAGGTGTCACCCTCGATTCTCAAACCAGACAGCACGCCAACTCGCTGAATCATGGGCGAAGCAGCGTTGGCTCGGCGCGCGCGCAGAAGCCAGAGGACGGTTGGCCCGCGACTTGGATACGGTGACACCGTGTCAGCCGACGCCACCCAGGCCACGCAGAGCGAGAGCCGCCTCGACGCGGGGTCCGGGCCGAGCGCCCCGATTCCCGGCGTGCTGTTGCTCTTCAGCGAGCGCACGCCGCTCTTCCGCCCGCTGACGCTCGCGCCCGGGGTGCCGGTGCGCTTCGGCCGCAACGACATCGGCGGCATCAAGGTGCCGGACACCCGCGTCTCGAAGGAGCACCTCGAGCTGCGCTTCCAGGACGGCGTGTTCACGCTCGAAGACCTCGAGAGCATGAACGGCAGCTTCCTCGACGGGGAGCGCTTCCAGGGGCGACGCACCGCGCGGTCCGGCGCCGTGCTGCGGGTCGCCCACACGGTGATGCTGTTGCTCGACGACGTGCGGCGCTTTCTCGCCACCGAGGTGCGGCGCCAGCGACTTCCCGGACCGACGCCCCGCGAAGTGGTGATTGGTCCATCGCTGCAGGAGGCCTTCGACCTGGCGTCCGTCGCCCGGCAGCGGGGCGCCAACCTGCTCATCCTCGGCGAGAACGGCACGGGCAAGGAGCTGGTCGCCGAGCAGTTCCACCGCGCTGGCGCGCCGAAGGGGCCGTTCATCGCGGTCAACAGCGCGGCGATCACCAGCTCGCTGGCAGATGGGTTGCTGTTCGGCACGAAGAAGGGCGTGGCGACGGCGGTGGGCGACAACGAGGGCCTGGTGGTCGCGGCGGACGGCGGGGTGCTCTTCCTCGACGAGATCGTCGAGCTGAGCGCGGAGGTGCAGGTGCGGTTGCTGCGCGTGGTGCAGAGCGGCGAGGTGTTGCGCATGGGCGACACCACGCCCCGCCACGTCTCGGTGAAGTTCGTCACCGCGTCTCACCAGGACCTGCGGCAGCGGGCGGCCGATGGGCGCTTTCGCGAAGATCTCTACTTCCGGCTCAACCAGTCGACCGTGACGTTGCGGCCGCTGCGCGAGCGACGCGAGGAGATCGCCGCGCTGATGCAGCTCGACATCGAGGAGGCCGGGGCCGACGCGTTGCCGCTGCACGTCACCGCGGTCGAGCAGGCGGTGTTGCGGAGCTGGCCGGGCAACCTGCGCGAGCTGCGGGCGTCGGTGCGCGAGGCCCACGCGGCGGCGGTGGTGGCGAAGGACAACGCCGTACGCGCGCGGCACTTCAACGACCACGCGGGGCGGCAGCTCGTGGCCTCGGCGCCGGTGGGTCGCGCGGCGGTGGGTGGGCCTGGTGCGGCGCCCCCGCCCGTACCCGAGACCAGGATGCCCACGAAGGAAGAGGTCGTCGCGGCGCTCGAGGCCAACGGCGGCAACGTCTCGGCCGCGGCGCGGCAGCTCGAGCTCTTCCGCACGCAGCTCAACCGGTTGCGGAAACGCTACGGGCTGATCAGCGCCGACGAGCCTGACCCGGCAGCGTGAGGTCTTCCTCGCGGGGCAGCCTGACGACCGCGCGAGGGGAACGTCGCTGGTGCCTGACACTGACACCGCGACACGTGTCACCTGGCTGATCCACCGCAACCACGCGAACTCCCGTCGGCGCGCGCGCTCGCGAGGCGCTGGCACGTCTCCTGCGAGGGAGCCCCGTTCACGATTTTCGAGGGGGGACCTCCATGAAGCTCCGAGTCGCGGTGGTGACATTGACGGCAGTGCTCGTCGGCTGCAGCGCGCCGATGGGAACCGATGCAGGCACGGGAGGCGGCGGCGGGACCACCGGTGGTGGTGGCGGCGGCGCAATGGGGGGAGGCGGCGGCAGCACCACCGGTGGTGGAGGGGGCGCCGATGCCGGGCGCATGGACGACGTCCTCACCGCCGCGGAGCTCACGCTCGCGGGCACGTTCTCGCCGCTGCCCGCGGTGCCGGCCGACCCGACCAACGCCTTCGCGAACGACGCGCTGGCGGCGGTGCTCGGTCAGCGGCTCTACTTCGACTCGTCGTACAGCGGCGCGCTCGCGGTCGGTACCGACGGCGGCAACGGAGGCCTCGGCGCCGCGGGCCAACGCGGGCAGGTCGCGTGCGTGTCGTGCCACCAGTCGAGCTCCGGCGCGGACAACCGCTCCGTGCCCAACAACGTCTCGCTGGGCACCGACTACGGCACCCGCAACGCGCTCGCCGTGGTGAACGCCTCATTCCACACGTGGACCAACTGGGGCGGCCGCTTCGACACCCAGTGGTCGCTGCCGCTGGCCGTCGCCGAGAACGGGAAGATCATGGGCTCGACGCGGCTCGAGGTCGTGCACCTGCTGTGGACCAAGTACCGCGCTGACTACGACGCGGTGTTCCCGGTGCCCCTCGACGCGGCGCTCGACCCGGCGGCCAGCGACGCCGCGCGCTTTCCCCCCGCGGGCAAGCCCAGGGCCGCGGCCACCGACCCCGATGGCCCGTGGGAGCTGATGGCCGCCGCCGACCGCGCCATCGCCAACCGCATCTACGTCAACTTCGGCAAGGCCCTCGCCGCGTACATGCGCAAGCTGGTCAGCCGCGACGCGCCCTTCGATCGCTTCGTCGCGGGTGACGGCACGGCCATCGACGCGAGCGCCAAGCGCGGCTTCCGCGTCTTCACCACGCGCGGGAAGTGCCAGACCTGCCACGCGGGCCCGACCTTCTCTGACGGGGCCTTTCACGCGCTGGGCGTGCAGCAGACGGGCCTGCACGTGCCGGCCACCGACCTCGGCCGCTTCACCGACGTCGCCCCGCTGCTCGCGAGCACCTTCAACTCGAACGGCGCGTTCAGCGACGCACCTGACGCCGGGAAGCTCGACGGGCTCTCGCAGCAAACCACGCAGCGCGGGCAGTTCCGCACCAGCATGCTGCGGGGACTCGGGAGCAGCGCGCCGTACATGCACGGGGGCCAGCTCGCGACGCTCGAAGACGTCGTCTCGTTCTACGACGTCGGCGGGGGCGCCCCGGTCGACGGGGGGACGGTCGATGCGCTGCTCACCCCGCTCACGCTCACCAGCACCGAGCGCGCAGAGCTCGTCGCGTTTCTCAGGACGCTCGACGGGGCCGCGGTCGATGCGGCGCTGCTGCAGAACACGGCGCGCTAAGGGCGCTCAGCCCGGCCCGCGCTCCCCGGGGGGAGCGGGGGACAGAGCCTCGCGAAGGCATCGAGGCGCTGCGCGACGAGGGTATCGACCTGGGCCGGGGAGAGCCCGAGCAGCAGCTCGATCGCGTCGTCGGAATGTTCGATGGCGTGCAGGTGAAACCGTCCGTGGTCGATCGCCTCGACCACGTCGTCGCGCAACACGAGGTGCTGCACGTTGCGGGCGGCGATGATCACCCCCTGGGTCCCGTCGAGACCCAGCACGCGGCAGGCGTCGAAGAACCCTTCGATCTTGTCCGACAGCCCGCCCACCACCTGCGCGGCGCCGTCCTGACCCAGCGAGCAGCTCACCGCGAGCCGCTGCTGCGCCGGGGCACCGGTGAGGGCCGACACCAGGGCCACCAACTCCGCGACCGAGGCCGAGTCGCCTTCCACCGGCGCGTACGACTGCTCGAGGGTCAACGTCGCGTCGAGCGCGAGGGGCCGCTCCACGCCGAAGCGGCCGAGCAGGTAGCCCTGCAGTTGCCACACCGCCTTGGCGTGCACCGGCCCGCTGAGCGACGCGCGGTGCTCGATGTCGATGAGGCCGCGCGTGCCGGGACCGACCCGCGCCGAGGCCCGGGTGACGCGGCCGACCACCGAGTCCCCCAGCTCCGAGAGGGCGAGCGCGTTGACCTGGCCCAGCGCGGTGCCGGTGACCTGCACGCGCAACAACCCGCGGCGCACCTGCTCCATCAGGTGCTCGTGGCGCAACCCGCTGCGCCACGCCGCGGCCTCTTCGGCGCGCCGCACGTGCACCGCCTTCACCCGCGCGGAGGCGTCCTTCTTCGCCTCGTGGCTCGCCTCGACCAGCAGCACGCGCAGTCAATCCCACTCCAACGAGAGCCGCTGCTGATCATCGGCCCGGCGCAGCGACGCCTCGAGGGCGCGCCCCACACCGCCGGCGTCGAAGGGCAGCAGCCGCTCCTGGCGCACCAGCGCGGCGACGACCGCGGTGGCGTCGGTCAACGCGCCGGCGTCGACGGCGATCGTGTCGTCGAAGTCGGCGCGCACGCCGAAGAGCTCGCGGAAATCGGGGTCCTGCTCGAAGAGCGCCTCGAAGACCTCCAGCTCGCCGGTCAGCACCACGCAGCAGTCGAGGGGCACGGGCGCGGGCGTGAGGGGCTGCGCGGCCGACGCGAGCACCTCGTTCCCGTCCTCCATGCGGAGCTCGCGGGTGCGCAGGCCGCGCGTCAGCGCCGCCCACACCTCGGGCTGCGAGATGAGCGCGCGGGCCGGCAGCACGAGGAACCCACCGTTGGCCCGGTGCAGGGCGCCGGCGCGGAGGTGGGTGAAGTCGGTGGTCAGCACGCCGAACTCCACCTCGCGCGAGGTGGTGCCGAAGAGGGACGGACCGGTGGGGTTGCCCTCCTTCACCACCGGCGCGCCAGACTCACCGGCGTGGGTCACCAGCACGTGCACCGCGAAGCGCCGCAGTGGATCTTCCTGCGCGGCGCCGGGCTGCGGCGGGGCGGGCGTGGGCTGCAGCGGGTCGATCGCGAGGAAGAACTCGAAGTGCTCGACCATCGCGGCGCGCAGCCGCGCGAGGTGGTGGACGGCGTCGGGGCACGCGGCGAACTCGCGCTCCAGCGGCTCGAGCGCGTGGGTGACGACCTTGAGCGCGGCCTCGCGGCGCAGCGCCTGGGACTTCGCCTCGGCGCCGGCGGTGATCTCCCCGAGCTTCGCGTTGGTGGCCTCCACGACCTCCGACAGCTCCGGGAGCCGCGCTTCGATGGCCTTGCGCTGGGCCGCGGGCAGCGCCTCGAGCGGCCTTCGCACCACCTTCCCCTTCCACAGCGGCACGGCCTCGAGCTGCCCCTCGAAGCGCCGCACGGCGAACTGCTTCTCGCGCAGCCGGTCCTTGAGCTCGGTGAGCGCCGCCTCCCCCGCACGGCCGCTCTCCGCCTCGAGCGCAGCCTCGCGCCGGCGCAGCGGCCCGCTGTGCAGCACGCGCCGCAGTTCCCGCTTCACCCGGCTCACCGCATCGGCGACGGCGCGGGCGAAGCGCGGCCCCTCACCGGGAGGCAACCGCAACGGCAACGGCCGCTCAGGCTCGGCCTCGTTGAACACCGCGGCCCAGTCGTCGGCGCGTGGGAGGTGCGCCGCCGAAGCGCGCAGCACCGCGAGCACACCGTCGAGCTTCACCAGGTGCGGGCAGCCCGACGCGAAGACGTGGAAGCCGGGGGCCCGGGCGGCCACCGCCAGCTCGAGCGCGGACCGGGCGCGCGGTTGCAGCCGCATCGCCGCCTCGCCCACCGGGATCCCCGGCGCCACGCCTTCCGTCGTCTCGAACGCGACATGCGAGAGGTCGATGCGGGGACGGGAAGCCTCGGCGGACACGGAGCGGGTGGCCATGGATCGACGGTAAACAGCCCTGGGCCGCCTGCTTCACTGTCCGGGGGGGTCCCTTTGCGGCCAGTACCCAGTATCAGGGACGCGAGGACCTGGGCGAGGGAGCTTCAGGACTGGTCGCACGGCC
>JBBRUE010000357.1:0-7011 GCA_038248085.1 Myxococcales bacterium
AGGTCTTGCATGAGCGAATCCCGGAGCGTCCCTGCCGGAGCGGCCCCAGCGGCGGCCGCCAGGCTTGAGTCGTTCAGCTACGATGACGCCATCGTACGGAAGTTCCTGTTCGCGACGATCCTGTGGGGATTTGTCGGGATGCTGATCGGGTTGATCGTCGCCATCCAGCTGGCATACCCGGAATGGAACCTGGCCCCGTACCTGACGTTCGGGCGCCTGCGTCCGCTGCACACCAACGCGGTCATCTTTGCCTTCGCCGGCAACGCGATCTTTACCGGGGTTTACTACTCCACGCAGCGCCTGTGCAAGGCGCGCATGTACTCCGACGGGCTGAGCGCGGCGCACTTCTGGGGCTGGCAGCTGATCATCGTCGCGGCCGCCATCACCCTGCCGCTCGGCATCACCACCTCCAAGGAATACGCCGAGCTCGAGTGGCCGATCGACATCGCCATCGCCGTCATCTGGGTGGTCTTCGCGATCAACTTCTTCTGGACCCTCGCCAAGCGGAACGAGAAGCACCTCTACGTCGCGCTGTGGTTCTACATCGCGACCATCGTCACCGTGGCGGTGCTGCACATCGTCAACTCGTTCGCCCTGCCGCTCTCGCTGACCAAGAGCTACTCGGTGTTCTCCGGCGTGCAAGATGCGCTCGTGCAGTGGTGGTACGGCCACAACGCCGTCGCCTTCTTCCTCACCACGCCGATCCTGGGGATCATGTACTACTTCCTCCCCAAGGCGGCGGAGCGGCCGGTGTACTCGTACCGCCTGTCCATCGTGCACTTCTGGTCCCTGGTCTTCATGTACATCTGGGCCGGGCCGCACCACCTGCTCTACACCGCGCTCCCCGAGTGGGCGCAGTCGCTGGGCATGGTCTTCTCGCTGATGCTCTGGGCCCCGTCGTGGGGCGGCATGCTCAACGGCCTGCTCACGCTGCGCGGCGCCTGGAACAAGGTCCGCGAAGAGCCGGTGCTCAAGTTCTTCGTCGCCGGCGTCACCTTCTACGGCATGTCCACCTTCGAGGGCCCGCTGCTCTCGATCAAGTCGGTCTCTGCGCTCGCCCACTACACGGACTGGATCATCGCCCACGTGCACGGCGGCGCGCTCGGCTGGAACGGCCTGATGGCGGCCGGCCTCTTCTACTGGCTCACGCCTCGCCTCTGGGACAAGCCGCTGCACTCGAAGAAGGCCGCCGACGCCCACTTCTGGCTCGCGACGGTCGGCATCGTCGTCTACATGGTCTCGATGTGGATCTCTGGCATCAACCAGGGGCTCATGCTGCGTGACCTCAACCCCGACGGCACGCTGGTCTACCCGAGCTTCACCGAGACGCTGATCGCGATTCGCCCGATGTACGTCGTGCGCGCGCTCGGCGGCACCCTGTACCTCACCGGCTTCGTGCTCATGATCTGGAACCTCATCAAGACGGTGAGCGGGGCGAAGGCCGTCAACACCGTCGTCGAGGTCACCGTCACCGACGAGCCCGAAGCGAACGGCGAAGGCATGCTCGACGTCGTCGCCGGTCGGCCGCTGTGGTTCACGGTCGTCGGCCTCGTGTTCATGGGCGCCTTCTTCTACGTCGACAACGCCTTCCTCGCGGTCGGCATGGCCATCGCGGTGCTGGTGGTCGGCGAAGTCGCCTTCTTGCTCAACAAGCGCGCGCGCGAAGGCGGTGCCGGGTCCTGGTTCGGCCTCATCGAACGCAAGCCCCTGGCCTTCACCGTGATGACGCTGGTGGCGATCCTCATCGGCGGCGTGGCCGAGCTGCTGCCGCTCATCCTCGTCAAGCAGGCGGTGCCGGCGACCGGGAGCGCGCAGAAGCCGTACACCGCGCTCGAGCAGCAGGGCCGCGACATCTACACCCGCGAGGGCTGTTACCTGTGCCACTCGCAGATGATCCGCCCGATGGTGGCCGAGTACCTCCGCTACGGCGAGGCGTCGCGCGCGGAGGAGTTCATCTACGATCACCCCTTCCAGTGGGGCTCCAAGCGCACCGGGCCAGACCTGCACCGCGAAGGGGGGAAGTACCCGAACCTGTGGCACTACACCCACTTCATGGACCCGCGCTCGACGAGCCCGGGCTCGAACATGCCGACCTTCCCGTGGCTGGCGAAGGACGAGATCGACGTGAAGCTCGCGCCGAAGAAGCTCGCCCTGATGCAGAAGCTCGGCGTGCCGTACACCAACGCCGACATCGACCAGGCCGAGGACAACCAGCGCAAGCAGGCCACCACCATCGTGGTCGACCTCGCGAAGAGCAACGTCACCGTCGCGTGGAACAGCGAGATGGTCGCCCTCATCGCCTACGTGCAGCGCCTCGGCCGCGACCAGGGCGTGGTGCTCACCGAAGACGTGCCCAAGACGGCCGCGGTCGGCGGGGGGAACTGAGCCATGTTCAAACAGTTCTTCGCCGGTAACGAGTTCACTGCGCTGCCGATCTTCGCGCTGTGGCTCTTCATGGGGATCTTCGTGTTGATGGGGCTGCGCACCTTCGTCTTCAAGAAGCGTGGCGACTTCGACCTGCAGGCCCAGCTGCCTTTGAGTGATGGAACCGCAATCTCTTCTCGTGAGGTGAAGTCGTGAGTGCCAGCAACGATCCCAAGGACAAGATCGTCCACACGTATGACGACATCCAGGAGGAGGACAACCAGATGCCCAACTGGTGGCTCTTCATCCTCTTCGCCACCATCGTGTTCGGCTTCGGGTACTGGTTCGTCTACCACACCACCAAGGCGCTCCCTGACCCGCGCACCGAGTACCTCGCCGAGGTCGACGCGCTGAAGAAGGCGCGCCTGGCCGCCAACCCGATGAGCGATGAGGCCATCATGGCGGTGACCAAAGATCCCGCCCAGGTCGAGGAGGGAAAGAAGGTCTTCGCCTCGACCTGCGTCGCCTGCCACGCGCCGGAAGGGCAGGGGCTCGTCGGGCCCAACCTCACCGACAAGTTCTGGATCCACCCCAACAAACCGTCCGACATCGTGAAGTCGGTGACCGAGGGCTACGCCGACAAGGGCATGCCCCCGTGGGGCCTGATCCTCGGGCCGGACAAGGTGAAGAAGGTCGCGGCCTACGTGATGACGATCCGCAACACCAACGTCGCCGGCAAGGCGCCGCAGGGCGACGAAGTCCCCGAATAGGTCTGGAACCCAGCCTCCGGCTGGGCGGCTCACACGCAACACGGGGGTGGTGCTCTCGACACGAGGGGCCACCCCTTTTCTTTTCCGCAGTAGGGAGCAGCGACGATGACCGCGCGCAACATTCTCGGGTCGATGAAGCAGGACGGCTCTCGGCTGATCATTCACACCGCCGACGTGAAGGGGTACTGGAACCGCTGGCGCCGCTCGGTCTTCGCCGTGCTCATCGCGCTCTACGTCGCCGGCCCGTTCATTCCCGTCGGCGGGCACCCGATGATCCAGCTCGACGTGCAGCACCGCCGCTTCTTCCTCTTCGGCGGCACCTTCAACGCCCAGGACTTCTGGATGGTGCTGGCGCTCGCCCTGTCGATCGCCTTCGGGTTGTTGCTGGCCACCGCCTGGAAGGGCCGGGTGTGGTGCGGCTGGGCCTGCCCGCAGACCGTGTTCCTCGAGGGTGTCTACCGTCCGGTGGAGCGCTTCTTCGATGGTCCGCGCGAGGCCAGCATCCGCCTCTCGGAGGCGCCGATGAGCGTCTCCAAGTTCGCCCGCCGCTCGGCGAAGTACGCCACCTTTCTGGTCATCAGCGCCGCCATCGCCCACACCGCGACGGCGCTCTTCGTCTCGCCAAAGGAGCTGTGGCTGATGATCGTCGAGGGCCTCTCCACCCACCTGGAGGCCTTCAGCCTGACCCTCGGCTTCACCGCTGTGCTGATGTTCAACTTTACCTGGTTCCGCGAGCAGTTCTGCGTGGTGCTGTGCCCCTACGGCCGGCTCCAGTCGGTGCTCCACGATCGTGACTCGAAGACCGTGGCCTACCTCGAGGCCCGCGGTGAACCCCGGGGTAAGGTGCAGAAGGCCCCTGCGGCCGGCGCCCCGAAGATCGGCGACTGCATCGACTGCAAGCGCTGCATCGCGGTGTGCCCCACCGGCATCGACATCCGCGACGGGCTGCAGATGGAATGCCTGGCGTGCACCCAGTGCGTCGACGCCTGCGACGAGGTGATGGACAAGGTGAAGCGCCCGCGCGGCCTCATCGCCTTCGCCTCGCAGAACGAACTCGCCGGCCAGCCCAGCCGCACCCTGCGCCCGCGCCTGCTCGTCTACGCCGGGTTGATGGCGATCTCCCTCATCACCCTCGGCGTCTCGATCGTCACCCGCACCCCCTTCGAGGCGAACATCTTCCGCGCCCGCGGTGGCATGCCCTTCATCGTCGACGGCGACATGGTGCGGAACCCCTTCGAGGTGCACATCTTCAACAAGAACCCTCAGCGCGCGCGCTTCAAGATCGTGCTCCGCGCTCCGCCCGAGGCGCAGATCATCATCGGCACCCCGGAGGTCGAACTCGAGTCGCTCACCGACGCTCACGTGCCGGTGATGGTGTCGCTGCCCCGCACCAGCCTGACCCAGCCGGTCGATCTCGTGCTGGTCGTCACCGATGAGACCAACGGCACCTCGCGCGAGAAGCCGGTCCGGTTCCTCGGGCACTGAACAGGCCCCGGGCGCTCTTGGTTGCAGGGGCGCCGGGCCTGGCGTGACTTCAGCGGCGCGGCGCGGACCGGATCAGTGCGCGCAGTCGAGGCAGGTGCGCGTCTCGGGCAACGCGCGCAACCGGTCGCGGCCGATCGCTCCGTCGCATTCCTCGCAGCGGCCCCACGTCCCCGCGTCGATCCGTTGCAGGGCGTGCTGCACCTCGTGCAACTCTCGCGTCGTGGCTTCGTCGGCCGGCCGGGCTTCGAGTTCCGTACACCGCGCCCGGAGAAGCTGTCTGGCGCCCTGCGCCATCGCTTCCGTGCTTCCCGCCGAGACACCGTGCATGCGCGGCGATGCTGCAAAACGATTGCCGCCATGATCTGCGGTGATTCCGGGCTCCGACCGATGCAAACGGTGCGTTTGCCCTTCGTGGCGCGCAGCGGTCACGGCGCCGCTTCAGGCGTGGTGGGCTCCAGATAGGTGCTGTGGCAGCTCACACAGGTCTGCATCAGCTCCCCCAGGCGGCTGGCCAGCGCGACATCGTCGGCCTTCTTCGCCGATTCGGCCAGCGAGAGCGCCCGCGAGCGGAGCTCGTCCTGGAGCACGAAGAAGCGCTCGGGGAGGCTGGCGTTGAGGTCATCTTCCCCTCCGGCGATCGGCCGGGTCAGGCGCGGCTCGGCGGCGAGCTCCGCGGCGAGACGCTGGGTGGTGTCCCGATCGAGGAACAGCACCGCCTGCACCAGCTGCAGCGTGTCGCCGCCGTGCCGGGCCATGCGGTGCTTGAGGAGCTGCCTCGCCAGCGTTCCCAGGTACGCCGGCGTGCCCAGCCCCTTCTTGACCGTCTGAACTGGTTTCGCCGGCGGTGCCTTCGCGGTCCTGGGCGGCGCGCTCCAGCCCGAGCAACCCACCACGAGCACCAGGGCCATGATCAGTCGTCGCATGGAACCCGTGAGTAGCAAGCCCGCGGCCACCAGCGGCCCGAAGCCTGCAAAGACGAAGAGGCATGAAGAAGATCCTCGCCGCGATGGATGGCTCCGAAGCGTCGATGCACGGGGTCCGCAAGGCGTTGGAGTTCGCCGACGCCCTGGGCGCGGAAGTGACGTTGGCCCACGTCATTCCTCACGTCTTTGTCCCCGCTGAAGTGCCCTTCGACTCTGGTCGGCTCGCCGAAGAGGCCCTCCGCGCCGGCGAGTTGATGCTCACCCAGACCGCTGCTGAACTCGGGCGCCCTGCGATGTCGCGCGTTTGCCTCAGGGGCACGCCGGGCGAGTCGCTCTCCGAACTCGCCGACACCGGCGGCTTCGATCTCGTCGTCGTCGGCAGCAAGGGCCGCGGCGCCGTTTCTCGCATGCTGGTGGGAAGCACCACCGATCGCCTCGTGCACATCTGTCGCAAACCGGTCCTCGTGGTTCGCTAGAGGCGCAGAATCTTCACCACCACCGCCCTTTGAGCGCAGAAGCTGCGCTGTTTCTGGAGCCCCGATGAAGCACCGCATTCTCGTCGTCGATGATGAGCAGAACGCCCGCGACGCCCTGAAGACCATCCTCACCGAGGAAGGCTACGACGTGCGCGAGGCGGCTGATGGCGAGGAGGGGTTGGCGGCGATCGCGAGCTTCCACCCCGACGCGGTGCTCTGCGACATCCGCATGCCCAAGCTCGACGGCCTCCAATTGCTCGAGCGAGCGCGCGCCGAGGGCCACAACTGCGTCTTCGTGATGGTGACGGCCTTCGCCTCGATCGAGACCGCGGTGCAGGCGATGAAGGCCGGCGCCGAGGACTACGTCACCAAGCCCATCGACGTGGCCGCGGTGCTCGCCAAGCTCGAGAAGGTCATCGAGAAGCGGGCCCTCAAGCAGGAGAACGAGCTGCTCCGCGAGCGCCTCCGCGAGAAGCACAAGTTCTCGAACATCATCGGCGAGTCGCCTGAACTGCAGAGCGTCTTCGACGTGGTGATGCGCGCCGCGCCCACCCGGGCCACTATTCTCGTGCTCGGCGAGTCGGGCACCGGCAAGGAACTCATCGCCCAGGCCATTCACGAGGCCTCGCCGCGCCGCGACAAGCCCTTCGTGAAGGTGAACTGCGCCGCCCTCACCGAGACGCTGCTCGAGAGCGAGCTCTTCGGCCACGAGAAGGGCAGCTTCACCGGCGCGGTCGGCCGGCGCGAAGGCCGCTTCGAGCTGGCCAACGGCGGCACGCTCTTCCTCGACGAACTGGGCGACGTCAGCCCGGGGCTCCAGGTCAAGCTGCTGCG
Source organism: Myxococcales bacterium (assembly GCA_038248085.1). Taxonomy (GTDB): domain Bacteria; phylum Myxococcota; class Myxococcia; order Myxococcales; family Myxococcaceae; genus Archangium_A. The sequence continues at coordinate 6,853 of JBBRUE010000357.1, forward strand.
CGTGCTCCAGCAGCAGGAATTCGAGCGCGTCGGCGGCACCCAGACCGTGAAGGTCGACGTCCGCGTGGTCGCCGCGACCAACCGCGACCTCGAGGCCGAGGTGAAGGCGGGCCGCTTCCGCGAAGATCTCTACTACCGGCTCAACGTCGTCTCGGTGAC
>JBBRUE010000358.1:0-7009 GCA_038248085.1 Myxococcales bacterium
GTCGAGCACATCGGTGACGCGCCGGATGGAGGGCTGGGTGCCCTCGTTATGGATATCCCATTTCTCGAAGTGCTCGAGCGGGCCGGCATTCATCAGGATCAAGGGCGGATGGATGATCGGCCCGGCGTTCATCAACGCACCGGACAGCGCATCTTCGATGGGCTCCACGGACGGAAACGCCGTCTGCAGGATCGGGAAGGCGCGCGCTGCATTGCGGGCGGGGAATACGCCAGTCGGCAAACGCGTGGCGCGCATCGTGATGGCGACTTCAGTGGACCCATGCTTGCGCGCCAGCCAGGGCAGCGTGCCGGTTTCGGCGATGGATACGTCGGCGGCGCAGCCGGCACGCCGGATCACGCGCATCATGAAGTAACTGCCGAAGGTGCCGGGCGGAAGGAAGATCACCTGTCCATCGGCAAGATGCGGCGCCAGCGCCATCGCGATGTCCTCCTGCGCGAACGCGGGGGTCGGAATCACGATCAGTTCCGCGCCGCGCACCGCAGCGCCGATATCGTCGGTCACCCGGCCAAGCAGGACATCGCGCCGTCCGAAGGCGTCCTTCATCGTCAGGCGCTCCGGGAGCCGCAGCACGCCCTCGGCGTCGAGCCGCACCGCGGCGTTGGCGATCTCCACCTCGCGCGCCTCGATGCACGGCTCGACGAGGAGCAGCTCGGCCGACTGGCACAGCGGCAACGGCTTGCTCCAGCCGACGGGGAAGCGGAGCGTGGGCTTGAGGTCGAGGGTCGGCGTCACCTGGAGCGCCCCCTGGCCCGGCGCGAAGAACGTCACCTGCTGCGCCGCGACGTCCTGCTTCACGAAGCCGGTGAAGGGGAGCGAGACCGGCGGCTCCGGACGCTCGAGCTTCAGCGTGCTGACCGGCTGGGCCCAGCGGCCGGTCGCCACCACCGCGGCCACCACCTCGGCGGCGCGGGCCTTCACCTCGGCCACGTCGGAGCGGTCGATGCGCTGCTTCACGATGCGCGTGCGCGCCGCGACCCGCATGGCCTCGTCGGGCAACCGCTCGCTCATGCGCAGCAGCAGCGCTTCGTCCTGGGTGTTGTCGATGTCGGCGGCGACGAGCGGGCGACCCTGCAGTTGACCGTGATCGAGCTCGAGCGTGGTGACGAGCGCGTCGTAGATCGGCGGGAGCGCGGGCGGCAGCTTCGCGCGCGGCAGGTCGAGGAGCCGCTTGGTGAGGGCGTCGAGAGACGGTGAGGTCTCGCGCGGCCGGGTGGCGAGCACTTCGTGCGCGGCGATGAGCTGCGGGCCGGCGGTGTCGCGGTCGAGCAACGAGAGGATGACGCGCGCCAACTGGCTGAAGGCGGACTCGCGCACGCGGGGGGACAGCGTGGGCACCAGCCGCGTCGCGCAGCCCTGCCAGCGCTCGGGCGTCAGCGTCGCCTTCTCGAGGGAAGTGACGAAGGGCTCGACGAGCGCTTCGTCGACACGGTGCAGCGCCGAGCCATCGCCGGCCACGCACACCGCGACGTCGGCGTTGGGCTGCCCGAGGTAGTGCACCAGCGAGTCACCGGGCCACTTCGCGGAGTCGGTGTCGAGCTGCGCGACGGAGTACGGCAGCGGGAAGCGGTGGCGGCAGCCGAGGGCGCTCAGGGAGAGCACGGCGAAGAGGAGGAGACGCATGGGCGCGATCTATCACTGCTTGGCTGCCCCGCTCCCAGCGGAACGCGTGCGCCACCTTCGCGCAGGTCGATCCAGCCCGGAGCACCGGCGCTCCACGAAACGCGCAGTTGCCGCTGGCCACGCCCTTGCTGAAGGACGCCGCATGCTCACTCTCTTCCGCTTTCGCTGGGCGTTCCCGTCGGTCGCGATCGGCTTCCTCGCGGGCGTGGCCTGGGCTCGTCGACGTACCGCCCCTGGAAATCGCGTGGTGCCCGTGGAGCCGCGACCGCAGCGCGACGTCATCGACGTGCCGTGGGTCGAGGAATGACCTCGCGAAAATCTGATGGCTGGTCCGCGCGCAAGTCCGCGGAGTACGTCAGGGGCGCACATGGCACGCGGGGTGCTGACCGACACGGCCATGCGAACGCTCGTCCTCTTCTTCGTCCTCGCGGCCTCGACGGCCTGCCTGGCGCCGGTCTCTGAATCCGAAATGACTGGAGCGGTCGATGCCGGCCCCGCGACGCGCGATGCGGGCGCTCCCGCTCCAGACGCCGGACCCCATGGGCTCTACGGCCTCGCGCGACCCGACTGCGCACCGAACGACGGGCCGGCGTGGCGTCTGCTGCTCTCCGAGACGCCGGTGAGCTGCGCCCTGAACGAGTCCGAAGGCTTCTACGTGTGGCTGTGGACGGGCCCTCTCGAGACGCGGGCCTACCCACTCGGAGGCAGCAGCTCGACGAGCGAAGGGTCGGCCTGCCTGTGCGGCGCGCTCGGCGACACGGTGCGCAGCGCGACGGTGGTGCTCGATGGCGTCTCGAGCTCCGAGCTGACGGGGCGCTTCGACGGCGTCTTTCAGAGTGGCACCGAGCGGCACGACGCCTTCCGGGTCATCATCTGCCCGGCCGTGGGCGTGTGCGGGTGATCAACCGTCCTCGGTGAGACCCGATGGAAGGCTCTCATCGCCGATGAACGATGAGCTGCAGGCCCGGGTCCGAAAGGGCTTCGGAGCGCGAGGTGCGCTACACCGCGCGCCCATGAGAACAGCCGAGGGAGGGGACCAGCAGACGACGGGCGTGCCCTGGCTGCGCTTCGATCGGCACGAGCTCGCGGGTGCGTTCGGCGACATCGGCACCGACCTGCCGCTCCTCATCGCCCTCGTCTCGACCTGCGACCTCGACGCCGCGAGCGTGTGCATCGTCTTCGGGCTGATGCAGATGGCGACCGGGCTGGTGTACGGGCTGCCGATGCCGGTGCAGCCGCTCAAGGCGATGGCGGCGATCATGCTCACCCAGAAGCTCTCGGCCGGTACCCTGGCCGGCGGCGGGCTGGTCATCGGCGTGGCGATGCTGCTGCTGGCGGTGACCGGGTTGCTCGACTGGCTGGTGCGCATCGTGCCGAAGGAGGTGGTGCGCGGCATCCAGCTCGGCCTCGGCATCACCCTCGCCACGCTCGCGCTGCGCGACTACGCGGGGGCCGACGGGCGGTGGGGCTACGTGCTCGCCGCCGTCGCGGTGGTGCTGCTCCTCGTGCTCCGCAGGCAGCGACGCGTGCCGGCGCCGCTGGTGGTGATGGGCCTGGGGGTTCTCTACGCAGTGGTGGTGAAGCTCGACCTCGCGACGCTCGGCGGTGCGGTGGGCCTCCATCTCCCCACCATGGTCACCCCCACCCGTGACGAGCTGATCCGCGGTGCGCTCCTGCTCGCCCTGCCGCAGATTCCGCTCTCGCTGGGGAACTCGGTCATCGCCACCAGCCAGACCACCGCCGACCTGTTCCCCGGGCGCGGCGTGTCGGTGCGGAAGATCGGCTTCACCTACGGCCTGATGAACCTCATCGCCCCGTGGTTCGGCGGCGTGCCGGTCTGTCACGGCTGCGGCGGTCTCGTCGGCTTCTATGGCTTCGGAGCGCGCACCGGCGGCGCGCCCATTCTCTACGGCTCGATGTACCTCGTGCTCGGGCTGTTCTTCTCGGCGGGGTTCGCCGACGTGGTGCACGTGTTCCCCATGCCCGTGCTGGGCGTGGTGCTGCTCTTCGAGGCCATCGCCCTCATGGCGCTCGTGGTCGACGTCGCTACCGAGCGCAGCGCGTTGTGGATCGCCCTGGCCGTCGCGGCGGCGGTGGTGGGGCTGCCCTACGGCTACCTCGTCGGGCTCGTCGCGGGGACGCTGATGGCCTGGGGTGTGCGCCGCGGCTGGGTGAAGACCCCCAACGCAGAGCGTGCCCAACCGCCGGTCGAGCCGCCGCGCGGAGCGTGACGCAGCGATGCGCGTGTTCGCGCGGTAGCGAGGAACACCTCGGAGTTCGTCGCTCGACTGGCGGCTGAATGAGCAGCGCGCCAGCGACCGGGATGCGCCGGGAGGTAACGACACGGCACCAATCTCAGGTTGCACGCCGCACCAGCGCCGGGTGTCGTCACTGGATGCGCACACTCGTCGGCTCGTTGCTCACGCTTGGTCTCTTCGCTTGCCCTGCCGCGCAGGGTCCCGCAGGTGAGCTGGGCCCGAAAGGCGACCCCGGCGCGATGGGTTCGCCAGGCGCCGCGGGAACGATGGGCGCTCAGGGTCCCGCTGGTCCACAGGGTGAACCGGGCATGGTGTTGGTGCTCGACGGTGGCGTCCTGCAGGGGCCAGCGGGCCGATCCGTCGACGTGACACCCGTCGCGCCCGGCGCGGAATGCGCGACCGGTGGCGTGCGCATCTTCGCGCCCGACGGGGGCACGACCTTCTTGTGCAACGGCGCGCAGGGGCCGCAGGGCGTGACGGTGCGGCTGACGGTGCTCGCGCCCGGCGCGGCCTGCACCGCGGGAGGCGTCGCCATCACCGCACCTGACGGCGGGATCGTGAACGTGTGCAACGGCGTCACTGGCGCCACGGGCCCGGCGGGCGCTGTCGGTGCGACGGGTGCTGCCGGCGCGACGGGTGCGACGGGTCCTGCCGGTGCGACGGGTGCTGCTGGCGCGACGGGTGCTGCCGGTGCGACGGGTGCTGCTGGCGCGACAGGGCCTGCCGGTACGACGGGTGCTGCCGGCGCGACGGGGCCTGCCGGTGCGACGGGGCCTGCCGGTGCGACGGGTGCTGCCGGTGCGACGGGTGCTGCCGGTGCGACGGGACCTGCCGGTGCCCAGGGGCCGCAAGGGCCCGCTGGACAGCTCCTGTTGCCCGACGGAGGCGTTCCGGTGCTCGCGCTCGGCTCGGAGCTGGGCACGTTCGTCGGCTTCACCGCCGCGACACCGACGGGAAATCTCGGCGGCCGCGTCGGCGCGCACGCCCTGTGCCAGGCGCAGTTCGGAGGCACCGCGTGGTTCTGTCACGCGTCGGAGTACGTGATGTCGTCGACCGCGCCGGTCGGGCCCGTCGGCGGCGCGTGGATCGACTGGAGCGCCGCTGAAAACGGGGCGGCCGTCGTCACCGGTGGCCTCAGCGCAGGTCGCTCGGGCACCTCGGGCGCGAGCTGCACCTCATGGACATCGGCCAGCACCTCACCCGGTACGTTGACCGTCGGGGTGAATGGCGACGTCGTCGCGAACGCCACCGCCACCGACTGTTCCCAGGCACGCCCGGTGGCGTGCTGCGCCGGCGTGAGGCCGACGCGGGTTCGCGGCGCGACGGTGGCCACCTTCACCGGCAACCTCGGTGGTCGCCCCGGCGCCAACGCGAAGTGCCAGGCGGAGTTCGGTGGAGCGGCCCACTTCTGTCATGCCGCGGAGTACCTGCGCGCGGCGTCGCCGCTCCTGCTGCCAGCCACTGGCTCGTGGATCGACTGGTCGGCCTCCCCCGTCGATGGCTCGACTGTCCTGGCGGGGCTGGTGCGGGCGGGGCGCTCGGGCACGTCGGGCGCATCGTGCAACTCGTGGACGTCGGCGTCGACGTCGCCGGGCACCCTCACCGTCTCGCGCACCGGGGAGGTCGTCGCCAACGCGACGGCGACCGACTGCAGCCAGGCGCGGCCCATCGCGTGTTGCGAGTGAGTGACCCGTTCCCCCCTGCCACAGGGTGCCTCGGAAGGCGACTGCGTCGACCGCAGACGCGGGGTGCGCGCCGCCGGTAACAGCTCCCTACGGCCGGAATCGGCCGCGTTCGCGCTGAGGGTGACGCGGAGGTGCCATCGCTTGCGGCCTTGGCCCATCGTCGATAGACGATGAACATGAAGAAGCCCGCGCCCGCGGCCCCGAGCTGCGTGCCGAAGCCCGCGCTGACCGACAAGCCCGATCTCCGCCCCATCGAGGGCGCCGCGGCCGACGAGGAGCTCTCGACGCTGGCGAAGGCGCTCGGGCACCCCGCGCGGGTGCAGATCCTCCGGCTGCTGACCCGGCGAGAGGCCTGCGTGTGCGGAGACATCGTCGACGAGCTGCCGCTGGCCCAGTCGACCGTCTCGCAGCACCTCAAGGTGCTCAAGGAGGCGGGGCTCATTCGCGGTGAAATCGACGGGCCGCGCGTCTGCTACTGCATCGAAGTCCGCACGCTGCGTCGCCTGAAGGCACTGATCGGAGGCCTGTGATGAGCACCCTGACGAAGCGGCTGTCGTTTCTCGATCGCTACCTGACGCTGTGGATCTTCGCGGCCATGGGGGTGGGCATCGCGCTGGGCGCCCTCGCACCGGGGGTCGTGCCGGCGCTCAACAAGCTCAGCGTGGGCACGACCTCGCTCCCCATCGCCCTCGGCCTCATCTTGATGATGTACCCGCCGCTCGCGAAGGTCCGCTACGAGGAGCTGCCGCGCATCTTCCGCAACGGGAAGGTGCTGGCGCTCTCGCTGGTGCAGAACTGGATCATCGGGCCGGTGCTGATGTTCGCGCTCGCCGTCATCTTCCTGCGCGACAAGCCCGAGTACATGGTGGGGCTCATCCTCATCGGCCTCGCGCGGTGCATCGCGATGGTCATCGTGTGGAACGACCTCGCCGGCGGCGACACCGAATACTGCGCGGGCCTGGTCGCCTTCAACTCGCTGTTCCAGGTCTTCTTCTTCTCGATCTACGCGTGGGTGTTCATCACCGTGCTCCCGGGCTGGCTCGGCCTGCAGGGCGCGGAGGTGACCTTCACCATCAAGGACATCGCCCAGAGCGTCTTCATCTACCTGGGCATTCCCTTCATCGCCGGCATCGCCAGCCGCTTCGGCCTGCGCGCGCTCAAGGGCGAGACCTGGTACCGCACCGTCTTCATTCCCCGCATCTCGCCCATCACGCTCGTCGCGCTGCTGGCGACCATCGTCCTGATGTTCTCGCTCAAGGGCGAGACCATCGTGAACGTGCCCTTCGACGTGGTGCGCATCGCGGCGCCGCTGCTCATCTACTTCGTGGTGATGTTCTTCGTGTCGTTCTTCATGAGCCGCAAGCTGGGCGCGACCTACGGCCAGACGGCGACGCTCTCGTTCACTGCGTCGTCGAACAACTTCGA